>JAFUXH010000036.1 GCA_017470945.1 Clostridia bacterium
TTCAGGTCAATGCCGGTTTCCTTCTGGAAGGTCTCGGCCACGTAGTCGATGATGCGGTTATCAAAGTCGTCGCCGCCCAGGCGGGTTTCGCCGTTGGTGGCCAGCACTTCAAACACGCCGTCGCCGATCTCCAGCAGGCTCACGTCGAAGGTGCCGCCGCCCAGGTCGTACACCAGGATCTTGTGGGCCTCTTCCTTGTCCAGGCCATAGGCCAGGGACGCGGCGGTGGGCTCGTTGATGATGCGCAGCACCTCCAGGCCGGCGATCCGGCCGGCGTCCTTGGTGGCCTGGCGCTGAGAATCGGAGAAGTAAGCGGGCACGGTGATGACCGCCTGGGTGACGGTTTCGCCCAGATAAGCCTCGGCGTCCGCCTTCAGCTTCTGCAGCACCATGGCGCTGATTTCCTGGGGATTGTAGGCCTTGCCGTCGATATCCACCTTGTAGGAGGTGCCCATCTGCCGCTTGATGGAAGCGATGGTGCGGTCGGGGTTGGTGATGGCCTGACGCTTGGCGATCTGGCCCACCAGGCGCTCGCCGTCCTTGGTGAACGCTACGACGGAGGGGGTGGTGCGGGCGCCTTCGGCGTTGGCGATCACCACGGGTTCGCCGCCTTCCATGACGGCTACGCAGCTATTGGTAGTACCCAGGTCAATACCGATAATCTTAGACATAATCAATTCCTCCAATTTCGTTGTTGTCGGCGCGGCGCGCGGCGCCTGCGCGGATCGTTGGTCGTTTTATTCGTTTGCGGCTATTTGCCGCGGGAAGTCCTTCCGTTTATTCGGCAACCACCTTCACCATGGCGTGGCGAAGCACGGCGTCGCCCATTTTGTAGCCCTTTTGCAGCACGGCGCACACGGTGCCGGGCTCGCCCTCCTCGGCGGTGCCCTGCATCACGGCGTTTTCCAGGTTGGGGTCGAATTTCTGCCCCGGCCGGTCGATCACCGCGACGCCCCGCTTTTCCAGCGCGTCCATCAATTGCTTATACACCAGCTTCACGCCGGTCATCAGCGCCTCGTCGGTGGTTTCCTGGGCGATCGCCCGTTCGATGTTATCCACCACCGGCAGCAGGTTCTTGATGAATTCCCGGGCCCCGTCCTCAAAGGCCTCCGCCCGGGTGGCCTTGGTGCGGCGGCGGTAATTTTCAAAATCCGCCTGCACCCGCTGGGCCATTTCCAGGTATTCCTCCGCCTGGGCCTGGGCGGCCTTGAGCAATTCCTGCTCGCCGGCGGCGGGCTCGGCTTCCGCTTTTTCCGTTTCCGGCTGAACGTCTGCCGGCGTTTCCTGGATCGGCTCCTCCTCGGGGTTGGGGGTCACTGTATCAAATGGCATAGCTTTGATCCTCTTTTTTCCTTTTTTTCGCATGTCCTATCGCCTTCTATTCACCCAGCAGCTCGCTCAGCGCGCCGCCCACGGCGCTCAGGGCGGAAAGCACCCGGCCGTAGGGCATCCGGGTGGGCCCGATCACGCCCACGAAGCCCCTGTGGTCCGCCCCCACCTGGTAGCTGGCGGTGACCACCGAGCAATCGGCCATTTCCGGCATGCCCGTTTCCGGGCCGATGCGCACGGTGAACGCGCCGTCGCTGCCGGACAGCAGCTGCATCAGCTTCTCCTTTTCTTCCAGCACGCTCAGGAACGCCCTGGCCTTTTCCACGTCGGAATATTCCGGGTAGTTCAGGATGTTGTGGCTGCCGCCCACGGTCACCGTATCGGTGGCCGACTGCCGGGCCATCTGGGCCGCCAGATCGGCGATGCCCTGCAACACCCTGCCGTCGCTGCCGGACTGACGGGCGTAAGCCCCCAGCATTTCCTGCACCTCCTGCAGCGTGCGCCCCCGCAGTCGGTCGGTCAGCATGCGGGAAATGGCGTACAGCGCGTCCCCGTCCAGCGTTTCCGACACCTTGATCACCGTGTCCTGGATGGCGCCGGTGTCCGTCACGATCACCAGCAGGGCCGAGCCCCGGGGCATGGGCACCAATTGCAGGCAGGATACCCGCAATTCCAGCTGCTTGGGCATCATCACCACCGCCGTGTAGCGGGTGATTTCGGAAATCGCCTGGGCGGCGGAGGTGATCACGTCCTCCATCTGCCGCACCCGCTGGGAAAAATATTCCCGGGCTTTGGGGTCCTGCGGCACCGCGTGGGCCGCCAGCAGATCATCCACATACAGCCGGTACGCCAGGGCGCTGGGCACCCGGCCCGCCGACACGTGGGGCTGGGCCAGATAGCCCAATTCCTCCAGGTCGCTCATCTCATTGCGGATGGTGGCGCTGGAGAGGCTGGTTTCATACTTGCGGGAAATGGTGCGGCTGCCCACCGGCATGGCCGTCTGGATGTAATCATCGATGATGGCCCGCAGGATCCGAATCTTTCGGGCGTCGATGGATGGCTTTGCCTCCATCCGGCATCCGCTCCTTTCACCCTTTCTTGTGTTGTTAGCACTCTCGCTCGTTGAGTGCTAACTCACGGTGATAGCATAGCACCTTTCTTTCGGGATGTCAATAGGCTGAGCAAAAATTTTTCGTTTTTCCTTTTTCGTCCGGTTTTATGGGCATTTCAGGGAAAGTTCCGCCGCCCCGGCATACGCCCATCCCGGCGGCAAAATGTTCCTTTTGTGATTGTCTGCGGCGCGGCAAGATGATATAATATGGAAAGAAGGCGCTTTCCCCCGCCGTGGCGGCCTATGCGGGGAAAGCCGTATCGATCGTTGACGCGCATCTATCATAAAAAATGAAACGGGGGAGAAATGATGAAATTCATGCAACGCGTAAAATGGACGCCCGCCCTGCTGGCCCTTCTGCTGCTGGTCGGCTTCACGCCGGCCGGTCGTGCCGAATCCGCCGAACCGGCCTATGATATCGGCAGCCTGAATTATGAACTGGTCTGGGCCGATGAATTCGATACCGACGGCCTGCCGGACCCCGCCCTTTGGACGTTCAACGTCGGCGGAGGCGGCTGGGGAAACGGCGAACTGCAGTATTACATGCCCAAGGGCAACGCGTCGATTGAAAACGGCGTGCTGACCATCGAGGTGCGGAAGGAAAGGCGGGGCACCTGCAGCTATTCCTCCGCCCGCATGCTCACCCGCAACGTCGCCGATTGGCTGTACTGCAAGATCGAGGCCCGGGCGAAGCTGCCCTCCGGCAAGGGCACGTGGCCCGCGATCTGGATGCTGCCGACCGACGGGGCGTACGGGGATTGGCCCGCCTCCGGGGAGATCGACATCATGGAGCACGTGGGGTTTGATCCCGATGTGATCGTGCAGAGCATCCACACCGCGCGGACGCACGGGGACGCCGCCAGCAATCACAGCGTCAAGGTTCCCGGGGTGCGGGAGGATTTCCATACCTACGGGGTGGAATGGCTGCCGGATCGGATCATCTTCTCCATCGACGGGGAGCCGACCTATACCTATGAAAAGCCGGAAACCGCCGAAGGGGAGCGGCCCTCCGATACGTGGCCCTTTGACCAACGGATGCACCTGCTGATCAATCTTGCCTTCGGCGGGACCTGGGGCGGCAGCATGGGCATCGACGAAGGGTGCCTTCCCGCGAGATTCGAAGTGGATTACGTGCGCGTTTACCAAAGCCCGGAAATCCTGGCCTTGACCGGGCAGTGACCGCGCCGGAGCGCCATAAAATATCTGCCGCAGGCGGCCGCCTGGGGGTTGTGTTTCCCTTGCGCGGCTTGATCTGAATAAAGAGCCATCCGCGTTTTATGCCGCGCTCATTTCTGTATCGCAACAGAATATCGGATAACAACCGCTGTCGTCCCGACCGAAACGGAGCGCCCGCTTTTTCGTTTGATGAAAGGGGGGGGATTTGTTTTCAGCGCGCCGATTTCACGGGGGAAGAAAACGGCCGGATGGATCGTTGAATGATTGAACCAATGAAAAAGGAGAAATGAACATGAATCAATCCCGTCGGCTGATAATTTTGACAGCGCTGATCCTTGCGCTTGGATGCATGGGGGCCGCTTACGCGGACGTCATACCGCCCTATGGCCCGGGGCAGCAAATCGGTTACCCGGCCGTGGTGCTGTGCGATACCCTCACCTTGCGGGAGGGGCCCAGCGCTTCTTCCAAAGCGGTGCAAACCCTGCATTACGGCGATCTGCCCATCGTGGTCGGCGCGGATCAGCCGGCCGGGGCAAGGGAAGAAAACGGATTTGTGTATTGTACCCTTGGCGATGCTGAAGATTCGCCCTGCGGCTGGATCAACGCAGATTACATCGCCATCAACCCGGCCTGGTATGTGACGGAAAAGAATACGGCGGTATACGCCTGGAATGATACCGCCGCGCCGAAGGTCGCCCTGCTTGACAAAGGCACCCGGCTTCCTATTTTAAAGGCAGAGGGAGATTGGTACGTCGTCAGCCTGCGGGGCGCGGCGGGATGGATTTTTTCCGACGCGCCGGTCACGGCGCGCTTTCAGTAAGGCCAAGAATTGACAAAGGCAGAGCTGATCACAGCCAAAGGAGCTTCTGCCAGCGAGAAAAGGGAAGAACTGTACTGGATCCAGTAGGCGTTTGCCGCCGCGAAGCCTGTGGCCGCGGCTGAATGCCCGTTCGACGCGCAGTTGATCCTGACGTTCAGCGACGGCGCGACGGTCGCTGTTTCTCCCGCTACGGATGACTGCCGTATTTTTCGCGCGCCGGATGGGGTTTGCTATGAATACGGTACCGAAAGCGCCGTCGAAGCGGAGCAAGCGTGGCAGCACATCCGGGTGAGCGACACTTTTTGGGGGATCCTCGGCACAGCGAAAGCGGATCTGCATCCATAAGCCCGGCAAGGGCGGCCCGCCTATCGCCCCGCCGGAAATCCCGACGGTAAAAAAGCGCTCATCGAACGATTGCCATGGATCGGGACGACCTGATTTTCAGGGGCCCGGCCCTCGCGTTCAAAGGGGCCCTTGCGCATGGCAGGGGCGGTCAAAACCTGGGCAGCCTGCTCAGCGGGATCGTGCGTTCATCGTGATAAGCTTCCATGATCCTGCCTGGATGGTTGTTCATCAGGAAGCTCCCATGCCAGGGCATGATCCAGCTCCAGGGGCAGCCTTCGTCAAAAAAGGAGCCCGGCGGCGGGATGAGCCCGCACTCATGGAAGGCAAGCGGCTTTCCCGGATACAGGCGCTTCAATTGCTGATAAGCCATCCCGTGCGTTGTTTCCCCGCTGTAGGTATCCGAGCCTGCCACGTCGAACAAAGCGGGGTCGATTTCCCAGCCTGGCCGGATCTCGCCCGAGTAGCCCAGCACCCAAATGAGGTTTTTGAGGCCGTGGGTTTTTTCGAAATACTCGTGCATCATGCGCCAGAGCGTTTGGAAGGCCTCTCCCCCCGCCTTGCCCCACCAGAACCACTGGCCGTCGAATTCATGGAAGGGCCGCCACAGCACGGGGATATCCGCCGCCTGCAGCGTTTTCAGGGCGTCGGCGGCCCGATCCCAGCGGCTGAAAAGCAAATCGTTTTCTTCCGTTCCGGCGGCAAACAGCTTTTCCCAATCGGGGTTTTCTTCCTTGCAGGCGGGATAGCTGTTGCCGATCAGGCCGGTATGCCAGCAGATGGTCACGATGCCGCCCCGGTCGTTCCACCGCTTGGCGCGCTCCACCACGCCGTCAAAATCATCGTGGATAAAATCCAGCCCCCGTATGGCGGGCAGATCGCCCGTCACGGCCTGGATCCATTCGCATTCACGGTCCGAAAATCCCCTGTTGGGCGATTCCTGCTGGGCCAAAAGGATCTTTTTCCCTTCCATCGCCCGCAGGAGCGATAGGAGCGCTTGCTTTCTCATTTTTTCCATCCCTTCCGTCTGCTTTTCGTGAACCGGGGAATGGCAGATGATCCCCCGCGAACGGCAGGCCATGCTGCCGCCGGCAGGCTCATTGTAAGCTGCCGGTTTACGTTTCGTCAAGAGCTGAAAAGGATGATTTCGAGGTCATGCCCTCAGCGCGTGCCGCCGTAGGTGTGGCTCAGGTCGGCGATCACGGCTTTGCTGGGGTCGCTTTTTTTGCGCCGGGAAACGGCCACGCGCTTTTTCAGTTCTTCGTAGTACAGGTTTTCGTCGATAGGCAGCGTCACTTCCCTGCCCAGGAAGGCGGACAGGTGCATGGCATTGCTGAGCATCAGGCCCCGGATGCCCTCCCGGCCGTCGGCGATCAGCGGCTCGCCCCGCAGGATCGCGCCGCCCCAGGCGTTCACCACGCCGGTGTGCTGCGGATTCAAGCCGTCCGTTTCCACGATGGATTTTTCGGCCGGCATGCTGGCGAAGGGCTCCTGATTGACGGCGCTCCATTCCGGCTCGGGCACGCTGAATTCCTCCAGGTACAATTGATCGTGCTCCACCAGCAGCTTGGCCCGGTCCATCTGGATCTCGAAGCGGTTGGAGCCGTGGGCGTCGCCGGTGGTGGTAACGAACACGCCGGTCGCGCCGTTTTCATATTCCACGTAGGCGGTCACGTCGTCCTCCACCTCGATATCGTGCCACTTGCCCTCGTGGCAGTGGGCGTGTACCTTCACCGGCAGACCGCAAAGCCATTGCAGCAGGTCCAGCTGATGCGGACACTGGTTCAGCAGCACGCCGCCGCCTTCCCCCGCCCAGGTGGCCCGCCAGGCCCCGGAATCGTAGTAAAACTGGGTGCGGTACCAATCGGTGATCAGCCAGCTCACCCGCTTCATCCGGCCAAGCTCGCCGCCCTCGATCATTTCCTTCATTTTGCGGTACACGCAGTTGGTGCGCTGGTTGAACATCATGCCGAAGGTCAGTTCGGGATGTCTGTCGGCCTCCGCCATCATCTCCCGCACCTGCAGGGTATAGACGCCCGCGGGCTTTTCGCACATGACGTGCAGACCGTGCCGGAAGGCGTCGATGGCCAGGGGCGGATGCTGATAGTGCGGCACGGCGATCAGCACGGCGTCGCACAGGCCCGAGGCGATCAGCTCCGCGCCTTCACAAAACAGGGCCGCGTCCTTCAGGTTTTCCCTGATCCACTCCCTGCGGGATTCCCGACGGTCGGCCGCCGCGGTGATCACGATTTCGGGACACAGTCCGGCCAATATGTTCTGGGCGTGACCCGTACCCATATTGCCCACGCCGATCAA
>JAFUXH010000037.1 GCA_017470945.1 Clostridia bacterium
CGCGCTGTGCTTGCTGGTGGTGGTGGCCGGCGTGGTGAAGGCCGGGTGGAACTGGGTGAACCGGCATTTCTTCGCCCCGGTCGACGCCCGGGATCAGCAGGAAGTCACCTTCACCGTGGCTTCCGGCAGCAGCCTGACCCGGGTGGCCAACAACCTGGAGGCGGAAAACCTGATCCGCAACCGGACGGTGTTCAAGTATTACGCCGACTTCCTGGGCTACGGCCAGAAGATCCAGGCGGGGGAATACCGCGTCAGCCGCAGCATGAGCATGCAGCAGATCATGGAACTGTTGACCACCGGCGACGGCAACCCCATCACCCGGAACATCACCGTCATTCCCGGCTGGACCATCCGGGATATCGCGGCGTATTTGAAGGAGTAGGGGGCCATCGCCGATGAGGAAGCCTTCCTGGCCCTGTGCCGCTCCGGCCGGGATTTCAGCGGCTATTACTACGTGGCTGACGTGCTGGCCACCGCCAACGTATCCGCCCGCATGTTTGTTCTGGAGGGCTACCTGGCCCCCGATACCTACGAGGTGTATACCAACGCCACGGCGGAGGATATCATCAAAAAACTCCTCAGCCAGACCGAGGCCGTGTTCACCAACGACGATCACGACCGGGCCGACGAACTGAACATGACCATGGATCAGGTGATCACCCTGGCCTCCATGATCGAAAAAGAAGCCAAGACCGCCGATTTTGCCAAGGTGTCCGCCGTGTTCCACAACAGGCTGAAGCAAAATATGACCCTGGGCAGCGACGTGACGGTAAAATACGCCTCCGGCGTCAAGCGCATGAGCCTGACCAACGAGGATCTGCAGGTGAATTCCCCCTACAATACCTACGTCAATCGCGGCCTGCCCATCGGGCCGATCTGCTCCCCCTCCGCCGCCGCCATTCAAGCGGCGCTGTACCCCGACGAGCAGTTCATCAGCGACAATTACCTGTATTTCTGCTCAACAGACCCCAATACCGGCGAGCTGTATTTCAGCCGCACCCTGGAAGAGCACAACCTGGCCGTCAGCATCTACGCCCCGCTGTGGCAGGCGTACGATAAGGAGCAGGGGCTGTAAGGCTGAAGCACGCTGAGGGCGCTGCCCTCAGACACCCGCCAGGGAGGGAGCCCTCCCTGGACCCGGCCCTTGCGAATGAAGCAGGTTATGTTACACAAGCTTGTGTGTCGCTGTAACGGGCAGGTCACGAAGTATCGATCGCTGCCGGGGCGGCCGGCTTTGCCGGCCAACCGGTGCGTAAACGCACCGAGAAAACGAAGAAAACGGTCAGGAGAAAGCGAGCTTTCTCCTGACCGTTTCTTTCGTTTTCTTGCCCCCGGCAGCTTGCTGGGCGTACCCTGAGCTGCTCGCGGATAGCTTTTGTTTTTTTCGTCCACTTCCATCGCGGGGAGGGGGTGCAGGGGAATCATTCCCCTGCCGCGGGGTGCGGGGCCGCGGAGGCCCCGCCGTCTCCTCCCCGGCGGCAATCAAATAGCAGCTTCCTCATCGGAAGCTGCTATCAATGGACTTACTTAGCGTATTCAGTGCTGCGGGTTTCGCGGATCACGTTGACGCGAATCTGGCCGGGATACTCCATTTCCTTTTCGATGCGCTTGGCGATTTCCTTGGCCAGCACCTTGGTGCCCTCGTCGGTCACATCCTCGGGCTTGACCATGATACGCACCTCGCGGCCGGACTGGATCGCGAAGCACTTATCCACGCCGCTGAAGGAATTGGCAATCTCCTCCAGCTTGGTGAGGCGCTTGATATAATTCTCCAGCGATTCGCGGCGGGCGCCGGGCCGGGCGGCGCTGATCGCGTCGGCAGCCTGCACCAGCACGGCTTCCACGGTTTGAGGCTCCACGTCGTTGTGGTGAGCCAGGATGGCGTGGATCACGTCGGGGCTCTCGTTGTACTTCCGGGCCAGCTCGCCGCCCAGGGACACGTGGGTGCCCTCCTGCTCATGGTCGACAGCCTTGCCGATATCGTGCAGCAGGCCGGCGCGCTTGGCCAGGGCCACGTCGGCGCCCAGCTCGGCGGCCATCAGGCCGGCCAGGTGGCTGACCTCGATGGAGTGCTTCAGCACGTTCTGGCCGTAGCTGGTGCGGTACTTCATGCGGCCCAGCAGCTTCACCAATTCGGGATGGATGCCGTGCTGGCCGGTTTCAAACACGGCCTGTTCGCCGGCTTCGCGGATCTGGTTATCCACTTCCTTCTTAGCCTTTTCCACGCACTCCTCGATGCGGGCGGGGTGGATGCGGCCATCCATGATCAGCTTTTCGATGGCGATGCGGGCGATCTCGCGGCGCACCGGATCGAAGGCGGAAACGATCACGGCTTCGGGGGTATCGTCGATGATCAGGTCGACGCCGGTGGCTGTTTCCAGGGCGCGGATATTGCGGCCCTCGCGGCCGATGATGCGGCCCTTCATATCGTCGTTAGGCAGGTTGATCACCGACACGGTGGATTCGGCCACGTGGTCGGCGGCGCACTTCTGAATGGCCAGGGCAATGATATTCCGGGCTTTCTTTTCGCCCTCCTCCTTAGCGCGGCTTTCGATTTCCCGCACCGTGGCGGCGGCGTCGTGGAAGGCTTCCTTCTGCACCCGGTCGATCACCAATTGGCGGGCCTCATCCTGGGTCAGGGTGGCGATACGCTCCAATTCCGTGATCTGCTTTTGCTTGACGGCCTCGGCTTCTTCTTCCAGCTTCTGCACGTCGGCATATTTTTCGTTCAGGCTTTCTTCCCGGTCCGCCAGGCTGTCCCGGCGCTTATCCAGCTGGGCTTCCCGCTTATCCAGGGTTTCTTCCCGCTGCTCCATGCGGCGTTCGGACCGCTGGATTTCCGTGCGGCGGGCCCGGCTTTCCTTATCCAATTCCGTTTTCAGGTGCAGGATTTCTTCCTTGGCGGCTAGGATCATTTCTTTTTTATTGTCCTCGGCCTTCCTCGTCGCGTCATCCAGCAGCTTTTTGGCATATTCTTCTGTACGGCCGATCTTCTTTTCGGTCACGCTTTGACGGTAATGATATCCAACCAACGCGCCGATAGCCAGGGCGACCAGCACGATCGGGATGATCAAAAATGGGTTCATAGGCATTCACACGCTCCTTTCATTTTCAGATTTTTCCAAGCTCTTTTCCTTTTTTACAGGCCAAAAGCCGCACAGAAACACGCCCGTTTCCGCACGGCAAAGCTGCATTCCGATATCGCGTGCTGCCAGCACGCAAGCATTTTGAACTGTACACACACAAACGCTGCCCAAAACAGAGAAGGAGGCGGCGCAATATGGCGAAGCGGCAAACGCCTGCAAAATAAGAACCAGAGGGCAACAGGATCTATCCGAAAACAGCTTCCCAACGCCCACCCATGAGCGTCGGTTTCCAGCCGAACACTTTTATTTTACAGGACATACCGTTATCTGTCAAGTGATTTTCCATTTGTTTTTGGATATAATGCATGATTTTTTTCCTCTATATTTTGTCAATTCATGGGAAAGATGGCACGGTGCTTCCTTGCGGGGAAGGCGGGAGTATGCTATAATGGTGCCGACGAAGGGCTGATCCTGGCCGGAAAGGGGATGCGAACGGTGAAACGAGGAATGGCGCTGCTGCTGACGCTGTGGGCGCTGCTGGCCCCGCTGGGAGGCCACGCGGAAGAAATCGGGAACGATTGGGCCATGATCACGGCGGCCCTGGCCTCCGATGATCCCCGCCCCGTGCCGGATCACTGGCAGCTGACTGTGGGCGGCCTGAGCCTGGCGCCGGACCTGCCAGGCGGGGTGATGAACCTGCTTTTGCTGGGCACCGATTCCCCGGCGGCGGAAGAAAGCCGGGGCCGCACGGAGGTGATGCTGCTGTGCAGCGTCGACACCACCGCGGGCGACATGAAGCTGATCGCCCTGCCGGAAACGGCGTACGTAACGATCGACGGCCTGCCCGGCCCCATCCGGCTGAAATACGCGCACTGCTTCGGCGGGCCGCAATTGGCCATGAAAACGGTGAACGAGGCGCTGCAATTGAACGTCAGCCGATACTGCACGGTGAATTTCGAATCCTTCATCGCGGTGATCGATCAATTGGGCGGGGTGACCCTGACGCTGACCGACGCGGAGCGCGAGGTGCTCGGCATCGCGCCGGACGCGGAAGCGCTGAACGGGGCCGAAGCCCTGCGCTATGTGAAGCTGCGCTGGGGCGAGGCGGTGACCGACCGGCCCAGGATCCTGCTGGCGGCCCTGCTGCAAAAGGCGCTGAGCGGCGGCATCGACGGGGCGTTTTCCCTGGCCGAATCCGTGCTGCCCTCCATTGATACCAACCTGACCACCGGCGATTTGGTGGATCTGGTGTTCGCCCTGGCCGGATCGGAGCAGCCCGGGGGCTTTTCCGCCATGGCCCTGCCCGCCGAGGGGGACCAATGGCCCCCTGACGCCGCCGCCTGGTGCCGCGGCGTGCTGTACGGCGAAGGGGCTCTCGTCCCCTGATCGGATGGATTTCTGCATTTATCCTGTCTTTTCCGCCCGGAGTGCTTGCACCGGGTGTTTTTTTTGACATATAATGTGGACGAGCGGCAAGATTCGCCGCTCCCATTCCGTTTACAGAAGGTCGGGATCCATTATGCCGAATTTTGCCCTGTCTGATCAAGTATTCCAGGCGGCCGCCGCGCAGTTCCCCACGCCCTTTCATCTTTACGACGAAAAAGGCATCCGGGAGAACGCCCGGGCGCTGAACGCCGCCTTTTCCTGGGCCCCTCATTTTCGGGAATACTTCGCGGTGAAGGCCCTGCCCAATCCCCACATCCTGCAAATCTTCAAGGAGGAGGGCTGCGGCCTGGATTGCTCCAGCGAGTGCGAATTGCTGCTGGCGGAGCGGGGCGGCTTTTCCGGGGAGGAGATCATGTTCAGCGCCAACGCCATGCCGGCGGCGGAATTCGACCACGCCCGGTCCCTGCGCGCGCTGGTGAACCTGGATGACATCACCGACATCGACCTACTGCAGGCCCACGGCGGCATCCCGGAAACCGTATGCGTGCGCTACAACCCCGGCGGGGCGTTCACCCTGGGCAACACCATCATGGGCGCCCCCGGCGAATCCAAGTACGGCTGGACGCGGGAGCAATTGAGCCAGGGCCTGCCCCGGCTGAAGGCCCTGGGGGCCAAGCGCTTCGGCCTGCACGCCTTCCTGGCCAGTAATACCACCGACAGCGCCTATTATCCCAAGCTGGCGGGCATCCTGTTTGACCTGGGTGCGGCGCTGGAAAAGGAAACGGGGCTGGAATTGGCCTTCGTCAATCTGTCCGGCGGGGTGGGCATCCCCTACCGCCCGGGGGAGAAAAAGGCCGATCTTGCCTTCATCGGCGACGGCGTGCGCCGGGAATATACCCGGGTGTTCGGCGACCCGAAAAACGCCCACGTGGCCATCAAAACGGAATTGGGCCGGTTCATGACCGGGCCCAACGGCTGGCTGCTGACCCATGCGGTGCACGAAAAAAAGATCTACCGGGATTATATCGGCGTGGATGCCTGCGCCGCCAACCTGATGCGCCCGGCCATGTACGGGGCGTACCACCATATCCACGTGTGCGGCAAGCGGGACGCGGCGGCCGACCATGTGTATGACGTCACCGGCTGCCTGTGCGAAAACAACGATAAATTCGCCATCCAGCGGGACCTGCCCGAAGTCCGGGTGGGCGATCTGCTGGTGATCCACGATACCGGCGCCCACGGCTTTGCGATGGGCTATCAATACAACGGTCGGCTGCGCAGCGCCGAGGTGCTGTACAAAGAAAACGGTGAATTCCAATTGATCCGCCGGGCCGAAACGCCGGAGGATTATTTCGCCACCCTGGTGTAACGCCGCTCCATAAAACAAAAAATCGGCACGGGATTCCCATCGATCGGATCCCGTGCCGTTTTCATTGCGCAAATATGAGATTGCAATATTCTTTCGCTTTATGCCAGCGGAATGATAAAAGAGAATTCGCTGCCCTTGCCCAGCTCGCTGTGCACCTGAATGGCGATGTCCATTTTTTGCAGCACCTCCCGGGCGATGGCCAGGCCCAGGCCGCTGCCCTTATCGCTGCGGCCCCGCTCGGCCTGGTGGAAGCGCTCGAAGGCCATGGCCTGGGTTTCTTCATCCATGCCGATGCCATTATCCCGCACAAAGAAGCGGATGCCCTGCCCGGCCCGTTCCGCCCCGATGGTCACTTCGCCGCCGGTGGGGGTATATTTCCGGGCGTTATCCAGAAAAATCGTCAGCGCCTGGGCCAGCCGATCCTCGTTTGAGCGGATATCGGGCAGCGGCTCCTCGGGCAGGGAGCGGCGGAAGGCCAGCCCCTTCTGCACGAACAGGGAATCGTTCCGATCGTGCAGATCATAGATCAATTCGTTGGGATCCACCGTTTCCATTTCAAAGGCGGCGGGGTTGGATTGGAGGCTGGATAATTCCAGCAGATCGTTCACCAGCCGGGACAGGCGGGTGGCTTCCTCGGCGATGATGTTGTAATACCGCATCTTATCCTTTTCCTCGGTCACCACGCCGTCCCGCAGGGCCTCCCCCAGCCCTCGGATGGAGGAAAGAGGGGTGCGCAATTCGTGGGAGATATTGGCCACGTAATCGTAGCGGGTGCGCTCCAGCCGCTCCTGCTCCGTGATATCCCGGATCATGGCCACCGTGCCCCGCCGGCGGTTTCCGGCCTGGGGCAGCCGGCTGACGGCGAAATACAGCACGCGCTCCCCCTCCGTATACCGTCCGTCCCAGCTGTCCTCGGTGGTATCCTTCCGCAGGGCGGCCATCACCGCCTCGTAGGCGGGGCTGTCCTCCCCCAGCAGCAGGTTCCAGGCGGCCTCGTTTTCGTGCAGGATCCCGCCCTTGTCATCCACCGCCAGAATGCCTTCGTTCAGGCCCTCCAGCACCAGGGCCATGGTATCCTTTTCGTATTTCAGGTCCTGAATGGCCTTGGCCACCGTGCGGGACATATAATTCAACGCCGCGGCGATTTCCTGCATTTCCCGGCTGGGCAGGTTTTCCGGCACGGTCATTTGCTCGCCATCGATCAGGCGCGATGCCATTTCCGTGATGATCTGGGCCGGCTTGGCCGCCCGCTTGGCCGCCCACAGGGCGGCGAGGCCCACCACCAGCAGCACGCCGCTCATGGACAAAAGCAGCCGGCTGCGGAAATTATTGGCCGCGCCCCGGAAATTCCTGGTGGGGCGGCCTGCCAGCACGTAGCCCTCGGGCGTTTTTTCCCCCATCAGCAGCACCCGGGTGTGCCCCTCCCGCTTCTGCACGGTGGCGCTGCGCTCGGACTGCAATTCCGCCAAAAGGGAGGGCAGGGTGTCGCCGGTGAAGTAAGGGGCGGCCGATTCCGTGTAGGCCAGCACCCGCTGATCCTGGTCCAGCAGCATGAAAAAACCGCCGTCGGTGCTGAGCGCCGGGTTGACCGCCGCGCGCAGCGCCTCCATAGAAACGTCGCCCGCCTGGTATTTTTCCAGCAAGCGCCTGGCATCCCGCAAGGATTCCCGCAGGGTGTTGAAGCTGGCGTCGGAATAGGAATTATTGAACAGGTAGCTGCTCAGACCAAAGAACATGATGGCCGTGGCCAGCACGCTGACGATCATATGCAGCAGAAAGCGGCTGACCATGGATGACCATTTAGGCATCCTCCTTTACCTCCACCTTATACCCCACGCCGTACACCGATTTAAGCTGCACGTTGGTATTTTCCGGCAGCTTTTTGCGGATGCGCTTGATGCTGGTATCCACCACCCGGGGATCGCCGTTGAAATCGAAGCCCCAGATATTATCCAGCAGCTGCTCCCGGGTGAACACCTGGCGGGGATGGCTGGCCATCAGGTGCAGGATCCCCACCTCTTTGGGGGACAAAAGCACGCTTTCGCCGTCCACCAGCACCTCGTAGCATTTCAGGTCGATCACCGTGTTGCCCACCATCAGCTTCCCCTGCTCGGGGGCGGCCTGCATCTGGTTCAGGCGGCGGAAAATCACCTGGATGCGGGATACGATCTCCCGGGGGGAGAAGGGCTTCACGATATAATCGTCGGCCCCCAGGGCGAAGCCCAGCAGCTTATCCACCTCTTCCCCCTTGGCGGTGAGCATGATGATGGGCGTCATCGAAATCGCCCGGATATCGGCGCACACCTGGGTGCCCATACGCCCGGGCATCATGATATCCAGGATCACCAGGTCGGGCCGCATGCGCTGAAAAGCCTCCATCACGTCGTCCCCCCGGAAAACGGAATACACCTCGTAATCCTCCCGGGTCAGGTAAATCCGCAGGGATTCATGGATGCCGATCTCATCGTCGGCGATCAGGATCAATTTCTTTTTATTCATGCGCCACGCACCTCCGCGCCAAATGTTCCCGTTTTCCGCTTGGGCAACAGCATGCCGCTCCCTGTTCGCTATCCGCTGGACGAGCAACAGGCCTGGACCGATTTTTCACACAATAGTATACCATAGAAAAAGCCCGCGCCGCAAGACATGCCACACAGATGACGCAAAAAGACCGCCCGGATTTCACCGGGCGGCCTTTAGGTGCGAATCAATACTTCCGCTTGCGGGCGGCTTCTGCCTTCTTCTTGCGTTTCACGCTGGGCTTTTCGTAGTGTTCGCGCTTACGGACTTCAGCCAGCACACCAGCGCGCGCACACTGACGCTTAAACCGCTTGAGAGCGCTTTCCAAAGACTCGTTCTTGTTTACATGAACCTCAGACACTTGTTTTCCCTCCCTTCGCTCATCTCGCCTGAAACAACACCGTTTTCACGGTGCGACGCCGTTAAACCGGCGGATGGCGACCGTGAATGTATTATACCGCTTATTTTCGGGTGCGTCAACAGCTTTTTGACCGCTTGAAAAGGATTTTACACTTTTGCCATAATTGTGGACAGGTTTCAACCATTTACGCCATTTTCTCACTCATCGGCCCGCCGCCCAGGATGTGAAAATGCAGGTGCGGCACGCTCTGGCAGGCATCCGGCCCGCAATTGCTGATCACCCGGAAGCCGTTTTGCAGCCCCTCTGCTTTGGCAATTTTGCCGATAGCCCGGATCAGGCCGGCCAGCACGGCGTCCGGCAGGTCGGCGGCGTCAGAAATGTTGGCGGTGTGCGCTTTGGGCACCACCAGGATGTGGGTGGGCATTTGCGGGGCGATATCCCGGAAGGCGTAGCAGATCTCATCCTCATACACCTTGTTGGAGGGGATTTCCCCGGCGATAATTTTGCAGAACAGGCAGTCAGACATGGAAGCATCCTCCTTTTTTCAATGGGCTTGCCGTCATACCAATCGTTTCAGGTCCTCCACCGTCTGGGCAAACACCTTCAGGGCGTCCCGCACGGCGTCGGGCTTTTCCATATCCACCCCGGCGTAGCGCAGCGCCTCGATGGGCGGCACGGAGCAGCCGGCGGACAGGAATTTCTTGTAATCCTTCACCGCGCTTTCCCCTTCGTTCAGGATCCGGGCGGCGATGGCCACGGCGGCGGAAAAGCCGGTGGCGTACTGATACACGTAGAAATTGCTGTAGAAATGGGGAATGCGCATCCATTCCGCGTCGACCAGCTGATCCACCACGCAGGCCGCGCCGTAATACTTCTGGTTCAGGGCGTAATACATGCCGCTGAGCGCCTCGTCGGTCAGCGCCTCGCCCCGCTCCAGCATGGCGTGGCTTTCCTTTTCAAAGGCGGCGAACATGGTTTGCCTAAACACGGTGGTGCGGAATTCCTCCAGCAATTGATTGCACAGGAAGGCCGCCGCCTTGGGATCGTCCGCGTGCTTTTTCATCAGGTGACGCATCAAAAGCACCTCGTTGCAGGTGGAGGCCACCTCGGCCACGAACAGGGAATAATTGGATTTGGCGTAGGGCTGGTTCAGGTTGCTGTAGTAGGTATGCATGCTGTGGCCCAGCTCGTGGGCCAGGGTCATGGCGCCGCCCAGATCGTCGCTGTGGTTCAGCAGCACGTAGGGATGCACGCCGTAGCAGCCCCAGGAGTAAGCGCCGCTGCGCTTGGCCTTGTTTTCATACACGTCGATCCAGCCGTCCTTGTAGCCCTCCCGCAGCTTGGCGATGTAATCCTCCCCCAGCGGGGCCAGGCCCTCGCACACCAGCTCAAAGGCCTCGGGGTAGGTCATTTTCATTTCGTAATCGCCGATGATGGGCACGTACAGATCGTAGAGGTGCAATTCCTCCACGCCCAGCTTTTCCCTGCGGATCTTCAGGTATTCGGCCAGGGCGGGCAGGGCGCCTTCCACCGCGTCCAGCAGGTTGTCATATACCGATTCCGGGATTTCCAGCGGCGAAAGGGAGGCCTGGCGGGCGGAAGCATAATGCCTTGCCCGGGCGGCGAACACCGCGCCCTTCACCGCCCCGGCGTAGGCGGCCGTCATGGTGGCCCCGAAGTTCCGGAAGGTTTGGTGCATCCCCTCAAAGGCGGCCTTGCGCACGGAACGATCCTTGCTGCGCAGGAAGGGGCCGAAATTGCCGTGGGTCAGCTGCACCTCGTTCCCCGCTTCATCCCGGATCACCGGCAGGGGCAGATCGACGTTGTTGAACATACTGAACACGTCGTGGGGCGTGTTCAGCACCTCCCCGGCGGCCGCCAGCAGCTGCTCCTGATCGGCGGGCAGGGTGTGGGGCTTTTGCCGGATCAGCAGCCGCAGCATTTCGCTGTAATCGGCAAAATCCGGGTCGGCAGCCAGGTTTTCCAATTGTTCCACCGGCAGCGACAGCAATTCCGGGCTCAGGAACGCCCCGGCGCTGGCCGCCGCCACGGTGAGGGATTCAAATTTGGCCGCCCGGGCCTGGCGCGCGGGGTCGCCGCCATCCTCATCCTTGTGCATGAGGGCGTAGGCCGCCATGCGGTCCAGCAGGCAGGACAGACGATCGGAAGCCACGATGGGCGCTTTGGGGTCCTGCGCCACCCGGCCCTGATAGCCCTTCAGTGCCTCGATCTCCCGCTTGGCTTCCTGAAACGCCTGCTCGTAATCCTGCTCGGTGGCGTAAATGTGGTCCAGCCGCCACTGCCAGCGGGGATCCATTTCGCCCCGCGGTTTCAATTCCTTGGCCATAGGTTTTCTCTCCTTTATCATTCTTCATCCGGTAAGGACAATAAATAACCGTCCAGATTGGTGCGGATGGAGGCTTGCAGCCACTCGAAGCCGCAGGCTTCCAGCACCGCGATGAGGATGCACAGGCCGTGGGGCATATGCTCCGCCCGGGCGGCGGGCAGCCCCGGCACCCGGCAGCGCTGCGCGACCGTCATGGGGGCCAGCAGGCGCAGGGTGTTCCAGGCGTCCGCCAGCGTCACGGCGACGCCTTCCAATTCCTCCCCGTGGCACTCATAGCCCAGGCGCATGGCGGCGGAGGTGGTGCAGCTGCCCCCCAGGCCGGTAACGCCCGACGCTTTCCTCCGGGCGTTTACCTGGGCGGCAAAAGGCGCGATGGCCTGCCGGGCCAGGATCAGGGCCCGCTCTGCGTCCTGCATACTGGCGATGGGGCACATTTTCAGCAGCCGGGAAGCCCCCATCTGGGCGCTGCCGGCCCACTCCACCGCGCCGTTTTCCCCCACGGTCAATTCGGTGGAGCCGCCGCCGATATCGATCACCAGCCGCCTTTCGCTGCCCGCCGCCGCCAAAAAGGCCAGGCGGGCCTCCTCCTCCCCGGTGATCACCCGCATGTGCAGGCCGCACAGTGCCTGGATGCGGTCGGCCAGGGCCGGGCCGTTTTTCGCGTCCCGGGTGGCGCTGGTGGCGAACAGGGCGATCTCCCGCGCCCCGTGGGCGGCGGCGGCCTCCCGCAGCCGGGCCACGGCTTGGGCGGTGGCTTCGATCCGCTCCGGCGGGATGTTGCCCTCCGCGTCGAGGCCCAGGAACAGCTTCGTATCCTCCCGCCCCCGCAGAAGATGGATCAATTCGCCCTGCCGCTTTTCCGCGGCCAGCATGCGGGTGGAATTGGAGCCGATGGCAATCGCCCCGCGCATCAGACGCCCTCCCCCGCTTCCCGCATCACGGCATCGTCAATGATCTCCGCTTCGGGCTCTTCCTCATCGTAGAGGGATTCGGGGTTCACCACCACGAAGCGGATCTCCCCCGGCAGCAGATACCCGTAGTACCGCCGGGCCATGTCCATGATGTAGGAATCCTTGTCCTTCTGGGCAATTTCCTGCTTCATATCGCTGTTTCTGGCTTCAACCTCCAACTGCCTCAGGCGCACCTCCCGGGCTTCGTCCTGCCGCACCAGGATCTCCTGATCCAGCCGGTTCATGGTCATCATGCCCGCCGCGGCGATCACAAAAGCCGCCGCCAGCACATATGCCAGCCTGATCCGTTTCCGCATGGCGTCCTTCCCCCCTTTTCCAGAAATTGATGTATTCTCCAAACGTCCGGCGTTTTCCTGCCCGTCAGCGCCGCAGCAGCAAAAACAATGCCGCACCAAGCAGCGCCGCTCCTATAACGGCCAGCCAGAGGATCGGGCGGCGCCGGGGCTTTTCATCCCCGGCCGGGGCGGGATCGGCAGGCGGCGGGGCGGGCGGCTCGTTGTGCGTTTCCTCCGCTGCCTCTTCCTGCCGCCGCGCCGGCGCGATCAGCACCGCGGGCCGCCCGGCAGAAGGCGCGGCAGGCAGTTCCGGGGCGCCCGCCGCTTGCCGCAGGCGGGTATTGTATTCCCGCAAAAAGGGCAAGAAAGCATCCCGCACCTGCCGCTCCAGCGGGTGGGAAAAGAAGGCGTCCCGGGCGTTGAGCAGCTGCATCCGCTCCGCCCGCAGGGCCGCGGCCCGGGGCGGCATGCCGCACTGCCGCATGATACCGCCCGCCGTGTCGATCCGCATGTCGTGCAGCAGGCAGGCCGGGGCCAGCAGCCGGATGGCAAAAATATCGGCGGCGTAATCCGCCAGGTCCTCCGGGTCGTCCAGCAAATCGCCGTCGTTCTCCCGGCCCCGGAAAGCCCGCACCCCGGGCGACAGGGCGTACGTTTCGTGGCCCAGCAGCAAATGCCCCAATTCGTGGGCCACGGCGTAGCGCCGCTCGGCGTCGCCGAGCCTGTCCTCCCGCAGAAAAACATGCCACGCGCCCCGGATGCGCAGGGATACGCACTTGTCGTTTCCCGCCCGCCGCACCAGGGCGTACAATTTGGGCTGGGCCTTTTCCTCCGGGAAGGGGTTCACCTGCATGCCCACCGCCCCGGCCAGCGCCTCCACGTCGATGGGCAGACGCTTATCACGTGCCTGCAGCAGGGCCCGCCAGGCCGTATCCCGGGCCTCCTGATACCGGCGGTAAGTACTGCTCATGCCATCCCGTCCCCTTCCGCGTGTTTCTTTTTCGATTGTAGCGCCGGGCGGCGCGGCGTGTCAATACAAACTGGAAAAATCTGTTTTCCTTCCGCCGCCGGCCTTGCAATGCGCCGCCATTCCCTGTATAATAGAATTTGTTTGATTAAGAAAGGAAGCTTTTTTCATGCAAACCGATGAGAAACAAAACCAAAAGCTGATCACCATGACCACCGCCCCGGTGGAAAAGCTGATCCTGAAGCTGGCGGTGCCCACCATGGTATCGATGATGATCACCTCCATCTATAACATGGCCGACACCTTCTTCGTGGGCCAAATCGCCGCCGGCGGGGCGGAGGCCACCAGCGCCACCGCGGCCGTGGGCGTGGCCTTTCCCCTGATGGCCATCATTCAGGCCTTCGGCTTCATGTTTGGCCACGGCTCGGGCAATTTTATCTCCCGGGCCCTGGGCCGCAAGGATACGGCGGAGGCGGAAAAGATGGCCTCCACCGGCTTTTTCATGGCGCTTTTGTGCGGCATCGGGCTGATGGCGCTGGGGCTGCTTTTCCTGCACCCGCTGGTAAAGCTGTTGGGCTCCACCGAAACCATCCTGCCCCACGCCACCGCCTACATCCGCCTGATCCTGATCGGCTGCCCGTGGATGACGGCGTCGCTGGTGCTCAACAACCAATTGCGCTTCCAGGGCAACGCCCTGTTCGCCATGATCGGCATCGGCTCCGGTGGCCTGATCAACATGGGGCTGGACCCTCTGTTCATCTTCGTATTTGATATGGGCGTCAGCGGCGCGGCCCTGGCCACCATTCTCAGCCAGTTCATTTCCTTCTGCCTGCTGCTGGTGGGTACCCTCAAATCGGATAACCTGAAAATCAAATGGAAGAATTTCACCCCCAAGCCCCATTACATCCTGGAAATGCTGCGGGGCGGCGCGCCCTCCCTGTTCCGGCAGGGCATCGGCAGCGTGGCCACCACGGTGCTGAACAACGCGGCCGCCGCCTTCGGCGACCCCGCCATCGCCGCCATGAGCATCGTCAGCCGGGTAATGATGTTCGCCAATTCCCTGGTGATCGGCTTCGGCCAGGGCTTCCAGCCAGTGTGCGGCTTCAATTACGGGGCAAAGCAATACGGCCGGGTGCGCAGGGGCTTCTTCTTCTGCGTTAAATACAGCACGATTTTCCTGTGCTGCATGGCGGCGCTGGGGCTGATTTTCGCCCCCGCGGTGATTTCCTTCTTCCGGGCCGACGACCCCGCCGTCATTGAAATCGGCGCCTTGGCCCTGCGGCTGCAGTGCATCACCCTGCCCACCTTCGGGTACGTGATGATCGCCAACATGATGATGCAAACCACCGCCCAAACCATGCGGGCCTCCATCGTGGCCCTGGGGCGGCAAGGGCTGTTTTTCCTGCCCCTGATCGCCGTGCTGCCCATGATTCTGGGCCTATTGGGCATTCAGATCGCCCAGCCCATCGCCGACGCGTGCACCTTCATCCTGGCCCTGATCCTGCAAACCGGCCTGCTGCGCAAGATCAAGCGGCTGGAAGCGGCGGAGGGCCGGGCGTAAGCCGTTAAGCATTGAAAAGGAGAGCATCATGCCGCTGGACATCCAAGCGCTGACGCCGGATTTGGAGGAAGCGTACTTCGATTTTTTCGATCACTTGTTTCCCAGTTTTTTGATTTCCCATCTTTACATTGCCTGTCTGTTATGGTATACTCATCGGCGGGACGCGATTTGCCCAGCGGGGCAATGTTCGTCCATAAGCGTGTGAGGAAAGGGGGCCGCGGCGGTGTTGGATGATATGAAGGTGCTCAGCCGCATTGCTCCCGACCTGATGGCCGATATCGGCCGGCGGGCCCAGGTGCTTTCCTCCATCGAAACCATGCAGCCCGTAGGCCGCAGGGCCTTGGCCGCCCGGCTGAACCTGCCGGAGCGGGAGGTGCGGGCCGCCGCCGCCGCCCTGAAAGAGCAGGGGCTGATCAGCATGGATGCCGCGGGGATGCAATTGACCCCCCAGGCCATCGAGGTGATCCCCGGCGCCCGGGATCTGAGCCGCTCCATGTTCGGCTTAACGAAGCTGGAGCAGGCGCTGTCGATCCTGCTGGGCGTGCCCCACGTGGTGGTGGTATCCGGCAACGCCGACACCGATCATCAGGTGCTCAAGGAGGTCGGCCGGGCCGCCGCCCACCGGGTGCATAAGCTGCTGCAAAGCGGCATGACGCTGGCGGTCACCGGCGGCAGCACCATGAGCGAAATGGCCCACGGCATGCAGTCCGCCACCCCCATGAACGTGATGGTGGTGCCCGCCCGGGGCGGCATGGGCACCGCGGTGGAAACCCAGGCCAACACCGTGGCGGCCGAAATTGCCCGGCGCATCGGGGGTCATCACCGGGTGATGCACCTGCCCGACACCCTGGACGCCGCCGCCCTGCAGGAATTGATGAAGCTGCCGGAAGTGAAGGAAATCATTGAGCTGCTGGAGCGCACCGACTTAGTGGTGCACGGCATCGGCCGGGCCGACGTGATGGCCCAGCGCCGCCGCCTGACGGCGGAGCAGCATGAGATCCTGAAAAAGCAGCGGGCGGTGGGCGAAGCCTTCGGCGATTACTTCGATTTCGAGGGCAAAACCGTCCTGCAGGCCAGCACCGTCAGCCTGGGCGTGGGAAAATTGCATCAGAACAGCATCATGGTGGGGGTCGCCGCCGGGGAAAAGAAGGCGGAGGCCATCATCGCCGCCAGCCGCCACGAAGCCCACAATTCCCTGATCACCGACGAAGCCGCCGCCCGGCGCATCGTGGCCCTTTTGAAGGGGCCGGACGCGCGATAGCATCGATGCCACGGCCATTCGGCCTGGACATACAAACAGCCTGCCTCAGAAAGATCAAAGCATGAAAAGGAGTGTTTCCGCCATGAACAAGAAGACCATTGAAGACATCAATGTGAAGGGCCAGCGCGTCCTGGTTCGCGTGGACTTCAACGTGCCCATGAAGGATGGCAAAATCACCAATGACAAGCGTATCGTAGCCGCCCTGCCCACCATCCAGAAGCTGATCAAGGACGGCGGCAAGGTGATCCTGTGCAGCCACCTGGGCAAGCCCAAGAACGGCCCCGAAGTCAAATTCTCCCTGGCCCCCGTGGCCGAACGGCTGAGCGAACTGCTGGGCCAGAAGGTCGTTTTCGCCGACGACGACACCGTGGTGGGCGATCAGGCCAAGGCCGCCGTGGCCGCCATGCAGGAAGGCGACGTGGTGCTGCTGCAGAATACCCGCTTCCGCAAGGAAGAAACCAAGAATATTGAAGATTTCTCCAAGGAACTGGCTTCCCTGGCGGATTGCTATGTGGACGACGCTTTCGGCTCCTGCCACCGCGCGCACTGCTCCACCGAGGGCGTGACCCATTTCACCTCCCCCAACGTGGCGGGCTATCTGATCGGCAAAGAGCTGTCCATCATGGGCAAGGCCCTGGAAAACGCCGATCGTCCCTTCGTGGCGGTGCTGGGCGGCGCCAAGATCGAGGACAAGCTGAACGTGATCAACAACCTGCTGGAAAAGGTGGACACCCTGATCATCGGCGGCGGCATGGCCTTCACCTTCCTCAAGGCCAAGGGCTACGAAATCGGCAAATCCCTGCTGGATGAAAGCAAAATCGACTACTGCAAGGACATGATGAAGAAGGCCGAAGAAAAAGGCGTGAAGCTGCTCCTGCCCATCGACACCGTGTGCGTAAAGGAATTCCCCAACCCCATTGACGCTGAAATCGACACCCTGGTGGTGGATTCCGATCGGATCCCCGCCGATATGGAAGGCTGCGATATCGGCCCCAAGAGCGCCGAGCTGTTCGGCAACGCCGTCAAGGCCGCCAAGACCGTGGTGTGGAACGGCCCCATGGGCGTGTTTGAGAATCCCACCCTGGCCAAGGGCACCCTGGCCGTGGCCCAGGCCATGGCGGACAGCGAAGCCGTGACCATCATCGGCGGCGGCGACAGCGCCGCGGCTGTGGAACAGATGGGCCTTGCCGCCAAGATGACCCACATCTCCACCGGCGGCGGCGCTTCCCTGGAATACCTGGAAGGCAAAGTGCTGCCCGGCGTTGCCGCCCTGGACGAAAAATAATACGATCCATGTACGGGGGAACCATTCTTTGCAAGAGCGGTTCCCCCTTATCCCCTCCGGGAATGTTATACGAGAGCAAAATCCATGTACCCGTGCAGCTGGGGGAAACACAGCGTTATGAAACCAATCCTCCTCCCCAAGCAGTTTTCTGGGAAGGGGGCTTGGGAAAACCATTCCTTGGTTCCAAAGAATGGTTCTCCCCCATAATATCACATTAACATAAAGGAGAATCTCTTATATGCGTACGCCCATCATTGCCGGCAACTGGAAAATGAACAAGACCCCCGCCGAGGCCAAGGCCCTGGTGACCGAACTGAAGCCCTTGGTGCAGGGCGCTTCCGCCACCGTGGTGGTTTGCGTGCCCGCCGTCGATATCACCGCCGTGAAGGAAGCCATCGCGGGCAGCAACATCCATCTGGGCGCCCAGAACGTGCACTTCAAGGAAGCCGGCGCGTACACCGGCGAGCTGTCCGCCGCCATGCTGAAGGAAGCCGGCGTGGAATATGTGATCATCGGCCACAGCGAACGCCGCCAGTATTTCGGCGAAACCGACGCCACCGTGAACCTGCGCACCCTGGCCGCCGTGAAGGGCGGCCTGACCCCCATCATCTGCGTGGGCGAGCGCAAGGAGGAGCGGGAAGCGGGCTACACCAACGCCCTGGTGGAATACCAGACCCTGATCGCCCTGAACGGCCTGACCGAGGATGAAATCAAGAACGTGGTCATCGCCTACGAGCCCGTGTGGGCCATCGGCACCGGCCTGACCGCCACCGACGAGCAGGCCAACGAGACCATCGGCGTCATCCGCGCCGCTATCGCGCGCAAATACGGCCAGGCAGTGGCCGACGCGGTGCGCATCCAGTACGGCGGCAGCATGAACCCCAAGAACGTGAAGGGCCTGATGGCCCAGCCGGAGATCGACGGCGGCCTGATCGGCGGCGCGTCGCTGAAAGCCCCCGATTTCTCCCAGGTAGTCAACTACGATCGATAATCCAAGCCAAAACACAAGTCGCCCTTTTGACGTTCAAAAGGGCGACTTCAGACCATCAACAAAGTCCCGCCACAAGGCGGGATTTTGTCATAAAAAAAGATGGAAAAACCAAAAGGAAAAAGGAGGTGAACGTCGAATAAAACAAAGGAAGAGGTGAAAGATATGCTGAGAGACAAAGCGACAGTCCAGCAAGGGGAATATGAAGTCGTGCTGTTGGAGGAATTGGTGCCGGAAGAGCATCTGCTGCGGAAGATCGATCGGGCGGTGGATTTCAGTTTTATCCACGATTTGTGTAAGGATTTATATTGTCCGGATAACGGACGTCCGGCAATCGAGCCGGAGCTGCTGTTTCGGATGCTGTTTTTAGGCTACCTGTATGGGATCAAGTCGGAAGTAAAGCTGGCGCAGGCAGTGAATGAAAATATCGCGTTCAAATGGTTTCTGGGATTGAAGCTGACCCAGAAAGGGCCGGATCACGCTACGATCAGCGCGAATCGCGTTCGGCGGTTCCGAGATAACAATATTGCGGAAAAGATATTCAATGAGATTCTCCGGCAGTGCGTGGACAAAGGATTGGTAGGCGGAAAGATTTTCTACACAGATTCCACCCATATCAAGGCAAAGGCGAATAAGCATCGAAAAGTATTCGTGACCGTGGAGGAAACACCCAAGGAATATATTGAGGAATTAAACGAGCAAATCGACCTGGACAGAAAAGCTCTTGGGAAAAAGCCATTTGACCATGACGATGACGACGATCCTCCGCCGAAAGGCGGCAAGCAGAAGGCGCAAAGCCTGACAGATCCGGAGAGCGGGCAGCAAAGCCGGGAGGGAAAGCCGGATGGATTTCATTACAGCGAACACCGAACGGTGGACAGCAAAAACAATGTCATTGTCAATGTGCATGTAGAACCTGCCAACGTCAACGACGTTACGCCCATGCCGAAAATTCTGGAAGAGATTGAGAACCGATTGGGATACTTGCCAACGTATATGGGATTGGACGCGGGATACCACAACGCGGCAACGGCGCACCTGCTGGAAAAGAACAGGATACAAGGCGTAATTGGATACAGGCGGCATACGCATGCGCAGGCGCATTACGGCAAGTACCGCTTCCATTACGACTTTGAGCACGACGTTTATCTCTGCCCGGAAAAACAATATCTGTATTGGCGCACCACCACCCGAGAGGGCTACCGACAATACTTCAGCGACAGCAAGCGCTGTCGGAATTGTCCGAGACGGCAAGCGTGCTTTAGCGCAAGCGCAAGTAGAAGGATGGTGGAGCGGCATGTATGGCAGGATTCCCTGGACGATATTATCCAGTTTACGAAAACGGCCAAAGGGAAGCGTATCTACGACTGGAGAAAACAAACCATTGAACGTTCCTTTGCGGAGGCGAAAGAAAACCATGGCCTCCGCTCTGCCCGCATGCTCGGCATCCAGAACATGCGGGAGCAGTGCTTCCTGACCGCTGCTGTACAAAATATGAAACGCCTGGTCAAGGCTTTATTTTTTTCGCTTCTTCCTCCGCTTGACATGTCAAAACCCCTGCCTCCTTCTGAAAACAGGGGTTTGTTGACGGGTTGAAGTCGCCCTTTTGACGTTCAAAAGGGCGACTTTTTTGCGTTGCGCGGCTCACGGCGCCATCATTGGCTGCTGACGTATTTCCGCATGTGGATCAGGGCGTTTTTTTCCAGCCGGGATACCTGGGCCTGGGAGATGCCGATCTCCCCCGCCACTTCCATCTGGGTGCGGCCCTCGAAAAACCGCAGCCGCAGGATCTTCTTTTCCCGGTCGTTCAGACGGCGCATGGCCTCCTTGATGGCGATGCGCTCCAGCCAGCTTTCGTCCTGGTGCTTGTCATCCTTCACCTGGTCCATGATGTAGATGGCGTCGCCCCCGTCGTTGTACACCGGCTCGAACAGGGAGATGGGATCCTGAATGGCCTCCAGGGCGAACACCACGTCCTCTCGGGGCACGCCCAGGTCCGCCGCCATTTCCTCCACGGTGGGCTCCCGGTTCAGGGCCGCCACCAGCCGGTCCCGGGCCTGCAGGGCTTTATAGGCCGTATCCCGCAGGGAACGGCTGACCCGGATGGGATTGTTATCCCGTAAATACCGGCGGATCTCGCCAATGATCATGGGCACCGCGTAGGTGGAAAACCGCACGTTCTGGCTGACGTCGAAATGATCCAGCGCCTTGATCAGGCCGATGCAGCCCACCTGAAACAGATCGTCCACATTTTCGCCCCGGTTGTTGAAGCGCTGCACCACGCTGAGCACCAGGCGCAAATTGCCCCGGATGAATTCCTCCCGGGCGGCCTGATCGCCCCCATGCACCAGGGGGAACAATTCCCGCATCCGTTCATTGGTCAGCACCGGCAGGGTCGCCGTATCCACACCGCAGATTTCCACTTTGCTCGTCGCCATACTGCCACACCTCCGTCAAAAGCAGTATGGCACCGGGAAAAGCGACTTATGCAAACCAGCGCAGAAAAAACCGGCTGTCAACGCAGCCGGTTCCAGACTATCTTTGCATTCCGAAGAAAATGATCCTTCATTTTCTTCGGGGGCATTGGCTTTGTCGATGCCCAGAGCCATCCTGGGATTACACTTGGATGGCGATACGGGCAGCGTCAGCCCACCTTCCCCACCGTTTGCCCGGGGATCAGGCGGCAGGGGATGGTAAACAGGCCGGCGGCGGCCTGATCCGGCCGCTCGATGAGGGTGATCAAATGGCGGGCGGATTCCCGGCCGATGGCGGCGGCATCCTGATAAACGGTAGTCAGGCGGGGGTAAAAATTCTGCATCTGGGCGATGCCGTCGTACCCGGCGATGGCCAGATCCCCCGGCACCCGCAGCCCCGCCTTCTGGGCGGCGCGCAGGGCCCCGGTGACGGAAAAATCATCGCAGATCAGGATGCAGGTGGGCCGATCCGGCTGGGCCAGCATGCGCTTGGTGACCTCGTAGGCGCTGTGGGGGCTGGTATATTCGCTGCGGGCAATATAGCCCGGGGGCACGGCCAGCCCCAGGCGCTTCATCGTTTCGAAAAAGGAGGCCAGGCGCACGTCGGTCACGGTGCTGTGGGGGCCGTGAATGTAAGCGATCTTCCGATGCCCCTGCTGATAGGCGTATTCCACCAGCATGCGCATGCCCGCCATGTTGTCGGAGCATACGCAGAGCCGATTTTCAAAGGCGTGGTCGATGCTGACCACCGGCAAGTCGCTTTGGGCCAGGCGCTGCACCTCCTCATCCTCAAATTCGATGCAGGCCACGCACACCCCGTCCACCTCCCGGTAGCGGCAGTGATCCAGATACGTGAAGCGCCCGCTGCCCATCCGGTGGCCGATGAAGGTGATGTCGTAGCCGCTGCGCTCCGCCTCCTGCTTAAAATGCTCCAGCACCACGGAAAAGAAGGGGTGCATCAGGCCGCTTTGGCTGTCATCGGAAAACAGCACGCCCAAATTATAGCTGCGGCCCGATTTCAGGGCCCGGGCGTGGGCGTTGGGATGATAATCCAATTCCTGGGCGGCCCGCTGAACGGCGGCCCGGGTGGCTTCGCTGATATCGCTGTAGCCGTTCAGCGCCTTGCTGACGGCAGAAACGGACAGCCCGCAGTGCCGGGCCAGGTCGCGAATGGTGGCCGCCATGGAGGCACCCCCTTTTGTCATATCGAAATCGTTTTAGCTTCCTTACCGTACCATATTTTCCCGCAATTGTCAACCGCGCTTTTTTTCAGCCGGCCGGGTGGAAAAACGCAAAAAATGCAGTTTTTTCCTTTCCTTCCCTTGTTTCTTTCCCAGTGCTGTGCTAAACTGTCAGGTGGCGGCAGCCAACTTTTTTCGCAGGATGGTATGTGTATGATCGAGAAATGGGGGATTCCCGTTCGTCCCATTACCGGCAAGAAGCCGCGCACCGTGTATGTTTATCTGCCCGAGCAGGCCCAGGAGGACCCCGACGCCCGGTTCCCGGTGCTGTATATGTTCGACGGGCACAACGTGTTCTTCGACGAGGACGCCACCTACGGTAAATCCTGGGGTATGGGGGATTTTTTGGAAGAAACGGGCGTGGGCCTGATCGTAGTGGCGGTGGATTGCAACCATCGCCCGCCCCACGGCCGGCTGAGCGAGTATTCCCCCTTCACCTTCACCGACGACCAGTTCGGCCGCGTGGTGGGCCGGGGGCGGATCTTCATGGATTGGCTGGTGGACACTCTGAAGCCCCTGATCGACGAAAAATACCCCACCCTGCCCCACCGGGACGCCACCTGGATCGCCGGCAGCAGCATGGGTGGGCTGATGAGCCTGTACGCCGTGACGGCGTATAACCAGGTGTTCAGCCGGGCGGCGGCGCTGTCGCCCTCCGTGTGGCTGGTGCGGGATAAGATGGCCCCCCTGATCCGGAAGGCCGAATTCGCCCCGGGCACCGTGGTGTATATGGATTACGGCTCCCGGGAAATGGGCAACCACACGGGCATGCTGCGCTGCTTCCAAAACACCGCCGACGCGCTGATGGAAAAGGGCGTGTATCTGACCAGCCGCATCGTGCCCAACGGCGATCACTGCGAAGCCTGCTGGGAGGAGCAGATTCCCTTCTTTCTGCACATTTTGTTTTACGACAGGGAGTGATTGATTTTGGAAACCCAGTACTTCAAGGAATATAGCCCCGCCCTGAACCGCGATATGGAAATGAAGGTGTATGGCCACGCGGGGCGGCCGGTGCTGTTCATCCCCTGCCAGAACGGCCGGTTCTATGATTTTGAAAATTTCCGCATGACCGACGCGTGGCAGCCCTGGATCGACGCGGGGAAGGTGATGGTGTTTGCCATCGACACCCTGGATCAGGAAACCTGGAGCGACGCCGGAAACGACCCCGGCTGGCGCAGCTGGCGGCATGAGCAATGGATGAATTTTATCTTCGACGAGGCGGTGCCCTTCATCCGGGATATGGTGAACGCCCGCAACGGATGGACGGGCTATCCCGGGGTGATCGCCTTCGGTTGCTCCCTGGGCGCCACCCACGCCGTCAACCTGTATTTCCGCCGGCCCGACCTGTTTGACGGCTTGCTGGCGCTGAGCGGCATCTATACCGCCTCCTACGGCTTCGGCGATTATATGGACGAGCGGGTGTATATGAACAGCCCGGTGGATTATCTGGCCGGCATGAGCCCCGATCATCCCTACATCCGGGAATACAACAACCACCGGGGCATCATCGTGGTGGGCCAGGGGCCCTGGGAAATGCCCGAAACCACCTTCCGACTGCAGGATATCTGCCACGAAAAGGGCATCGGCGTGTGGTTCGATATCTGGGGGCACGACTGCGCCCATGAATGGGATTGGTGGTACAAGCAGGTGGCGTACCACGTGCCGCACCTGATCGATTAACCGAAGAAAGAGGAAAAGCAAATGAAAAACCTGATTTTTATTTCCCCCAATTTTCCCACGAATTATTGGAAATTCTGCCGGGAGCTGAAGAATAACGGCCTGCGGGTGCTGGGCATCGGCGACCAGCCCTACGACGAGCTGACGGACGAATTAAAGGGCAGCCTGAATGAATACTATAAGGTAGGAACCCTTGAAAATTACGACGAGGTGTACCGGGCCGTAGCCTTTTTCATCAGCAAATACGGCCGCATCGACTGGCTGGAAAGCAACAACGAATACTGGCTGGAGCGGGACGCCATGCTGCGCACCGATTTCCACATCCTTAGCGGCTGGCAGGTGGAGGACCTGGAGCGCATCAAATTCAAAAGCGGCATGAAGCCCTACTATCAGCAGGCCGGCATCGCCACCGCCCGCTATCACATCGTGGATGATTTCGATGGCTGCATGGCCTTCATCCGGGAAGTGGGCTTCCCCGTGATCGTCAAACCCGATAACGGCGTGGGCGCCTCCCATACCTACAAATTGGACGACGAAAACGAGCTGGGCGCCTTCCTGGCGGAGCGGGATCAGGGCGTGCGCTTTATTATGGAAGAATTCGTCACCGCCGAGGTGAACAGCTACGACGCCATCATCGACAGCCAGGGTAACCCCATTTTCGAAACCGGCAATGTGACGCCCAATTCCATCATGGATATCGTGAACAACAACGACAATTCCCTGTATTATATCGTCAAGGACCTGGCCGACGACGTGCGGGACGCCGGGCGCAGGACGGTCAAAAGCTTCGGGGTGAAAAGCCGGTTCGTGCATTTTGAGTTTTTCCGCCTGACGAAGGATCAGCCCATGGGTAAGGCGGGCGACGTGGTGGCCCTGGAAGTGAATATGCGCCCCTGCGGCGGCTTCTCCCCTGACATGATGAATTACGCCAACAGCACCGACGTATACAAGATCTGGGCCGATATGATCGCCTTTGATTATTCCACCAAGCCCCAGGGCGAGCATTTCTTCTGCGCCTTCGCCGGCCGGCGGGACGGCAAGCCCTTCCAAATGAGCCACGAGGAGATGGCCGCCAAGTACGCCGGCCAGATGCGCATGATGGATCGGATCCCCGACGCCCTGTCCGGCGCCATGGGCAACCAGATGTACGTGGCCACCTTCCCCACGGAGGAGGAAATGAACGCGTTCTACAGCGACGCCGTGCGGTGCTGGTAAGCGGCAGATGCCGACACATAGGGCCTTTCTGATAACGCCAGGCTGATAAGAGGAGAAAGCATGGGGTCCGTTATCTCTGTATTCATTCAATCCGGATATTGGGCGCAAATCATCATCTTTTTCGCGGGCAGCATGCTGTTTTGCTATTTGCATGGGGTTTTCTGGCAGCGGCTGCTGAAATTTCACACACATCCCTTTGAAAATTTCGGCATCGGGCTGGTGTCGATTTTGGCGTTGGAGGAAGCCTTGTGCTGGCCCGTCATCGCGTTTCGCCAGTCGGCGGGGCTGCTGGTGGCCGGAACGCTCATCGTTTTGATCCTGCCGTCCTGCGCCGCCTTCTTTCTTCCAAAGCACGGCAAGGCGGAGGAAAAGCGCACCGCCTGGTATTTGCTTGCCGCCGTCGTGCTGATCGTCGGCTATCAGATTTGTTCCAGCACCGTGCTGTATAAGCTCAGCAGCGACGATTCATTTTACGTCAGCAACGTGGCGCTGTTTGCGGCAGAAAGCCCCATCAACGTGTATGACAGCAGCATGGGCGACGTAAGCGCCAGCACCGTGCCGATGTATGATTTTCAGGTATGGGAAGGCCTGATTGCCGTGGTGTGCCGCATATTCCATTTATCCGCCGCCGCGGCCATGCACACCCTGGTCATCCCGCCGCTGCTTTTCTGCTCGGCCTCCGCTTATTTTTCCCTGGGAAAAACCTTTTTCAAAGACAACGGCAAGGCCTTTGCGTTTCTTGCCGTCATTTCCATTTTCCATTTGGGCTGCCGCTTCGTCAATTACAGCGAAGGGCGATTTTTGCTGACGCGGATCTGGCAGGGAAAATCCGTTAATCTGGTCGTGGTGCTGCCCCTCCTATCCGCTTGGACGCTGCAGTTTTTCCTGTCCGAAAACAAACGGATTCAATATATGCTCCTGCTGGCCACCCTGGCCGGCGCGGCGCTGAACCCCACCTCGCTGTACGTCAACGGCTTCGAATTCCTGTTTCTGTCGGTCGCCCTGACGCTCGTGGTCAAGCAGCCCAGGCGGCTGACCGTTTTGATCCCCTCCGTGATCGTGATTGCGTTCTTTTCGCTGATGATCTACTGGCGCACCAGGCAATGCGTGGGAATGATCGAAAACTCCAGCGTCGCGGACAGTGATTTTTTCCAAACGGCCAGAAGCGAGTTTTTTGAGCATGTAAAAACCTATCTCCTGCTTTACTTCGCTGCCGTTCTTTACATCCTTTTCAAGGGCGACAAAGCCGCCAGGGCCTTCTTTCTGCTGACGGGCGTTTTGATGCTTTTGGTGCTGTGGAATCCATGGGTCGGCCGCTTCGTGGCGGAAAAAATCACCAAGCTGCCTACCTATTGGCGCGTGTTCTGGCTGGTTCCCCTTGGCGCGGGCATTGCCTGGGCCGCTGTGGACCTGGCGTTTTCCATCCCCAAAAAGCCCATCGTTCCCTTTGCCCTGGCCGCGCTGATGCTGATCGTTGGCATATCGGGGCAATGGCCGGAGGATGAATTCAAATTCGCGCCCAATGTGGAAAAAATCCCCGCAAACGCCTTGACCCTCGGTCAAAAGATCGTCGACGACCACATTGAAACGCCTGTTTTAGCGTTCAGCACCGTAGCGACCAACCTGCGTCAGGAATACGCCAATATCTGGCTGCTGGTTTCCCGGGAGATGTACGTGCGGGACGTATACCAGTATTTCGGGCGAACGGAGGACAGCGAGGACCGCATGATCCTATCCGGCTTTGTCAATCAGACCCTGGACGCAGATAAAATCGATACTGTCAGCGATTTACTGGAGAAATATCAGGTTGAATGCGTGGTCATCGCAAGAAAGAATACCACAGCCGCGGATTATCTGAAAAATCTGGGCTGGTCCAACGTTGCCAAAGAGGGGAGCTACCACATGTATTACGCCCCCAGCCTGACGTCCAAATAAAAAACCTTCTTTTTATAATCCGCCTGTCTTTACCGCGCCAGGCGGATTTTTCTGCGCTGCAGAGCGGCCTCGTACTCCCGCTTTTCCTCCTCCGTTTCCGGGGTGAAGGCAGGCACCGCCGTCGGGGCGTCGTTATCATCCAGGGCCACGTAAACGGCGTAGGCCCGGTTCACCAGGGCCCGGTTGCCGTCCAATTGCTCCACGTAGCTATCCACCCGCACCTCGATGGAGGTGCGGCCCGTCCAGGTAACGGCGGCCTCCTGCACCACGGTGTCGTTCAAATAGGCCGGGGCGATAAAATTCAGGTTATCCACGCACACGGTGGTCACCGCCGCGCGGGCGTACCGCCGGGCGGCCACGGCGCCGACCACGTCGATCCAGGCCATGATCTGCCCGCCGAACAGGCGGGGTTTTTTGTATCCGTTGCAATGCTGCGGCAGCACGATCTGCACGCTGGTGGTCACTTCGCTCATGATGTTCCTCCTTCTTTCGCGGCAGGAATTTCCCGGGTTTTTCCCGAATGATACGGTATCTATTTTGCAAAGGGGGTTTGCGCCATGGCCGGAAGGAATTCCTCCGCCCGAACAGTCGCCTTCTGCGGCATGACGGCCGCGCTGTCGGCGGTGATCATGCTGCTGGGCGGGGTGATCCCCATCGCCACCTACGCCGTGCCCATGCTGTGCGGCCTGCTGATCCTGCCCATCCTGCTGGAATTCGGCGCGCGGCCGGCCTGGGCCACCTTCGCCGCCGTGGGGCTGCTGAGCCTGATGCTGGGCTTTGACAAGGAGGCGGCCTTCTTCTATCTGCTGATCATCGGCTATTATCCCATCGTCAAATGGCGCATCGACAAGGCCTTTTCCCCCGTGCGGCGGCTGTTGGTCAAGCTGTTTTTGTTCGCCGCGGCCTTCGCGCTGATGTACGCCCTGCTGGCCCTGCTGTTCCCCGTGGAAGCCGCCCTGCAGGAATTTGCCGAGATGGGCTCGGCGCTGACCGTCGCCTTCGCAGCCGTGTATCTGCTCAGCATGCTGCTATACGACCGGCTGCTGACCCCCTTCGCCATGCTCTACTGGAACAGGGTCCGGCCCAAGCTGCGTTTTCTCATCGGGCGATAGCCGGCCATCTCGACAAAAATTATAGCATCCATCCTCCGCAAAATCAATCGAAGCGTTTTCCCGATGCGGCTGTTCAAGCTGGAAAAAAGTTCCGATTTTAATATAATTGAAATATTTTTCAAAAAACAATAGACAATTTTCCGCAAAGCGTTTATAATAAAGAAGATCATACATAAAGGCTGGAAAAGCATTTGTATGGCGGAAAAAAATCCCGAAACGAAAGGTTTATCCGCGCCCGGCGGGCAGCGCGCAGCTGGAAGGGATAAATGGAAAGGCGGTTTTTACAAGCATGGAAGCAACCAAAGAAAACAAAGCAACGCAAAAAGCGGAGCAGACGGATAACAGCCCCGCGATCCTGACCTTTGATTTTCTGGAACTGGTACACCTGCTGCTGAAAAAGGCCAAAATTATTATTGCGGTGGGTTTGCTGGTGGGCATCATTTCCGCCGTTTGGGGCATGATGACCATTCCCTATACCTACCAGGCCACTGAAAAGCTGTACGTCAGCGGCGGCAGCAATTCCATCGTGGATCTGAGCGACCTGCAATTGGGCTCCACCCTGTCGTCCGACTATCGGCAGGTGTTCCGCAACACGGAAATCCATGAGCAGATCCGGCAAAAGCTGCACCTGGAATACACCAACGAGCAGCTGGACGCGATGCTGCGGGTAACCAACCCCACCGGCCGTATCATCCAGATCCAGGTCCGGTCCACCCAGTCGGAATACGAAGCGCTGCGGATGGTGGAGGAATACTGCGAAGCGGCCCGTTTGTTCATTGAGGAGCGCATGGGCGGCCGCATCCCCTCTGTATTTGAAAAAGCCACCCTGCTGGAAACCCAGGGCCGCGGCCTGGCCGGCCGGGTGATCATCAGCTGCATCATCGGCTCCCTGGCGGTGATCCTGATCATCGCCGGGAAGTATATCCTGGACGACCGCATCACCAGCAAAAAGCTGCTGGAATACGCCAGCGGCATTTCCCTGCTGGGCGTGCTGCCCGCGACGGAGGAACCGGAAAACAAAAAGAACGCCAAAAAGAAGAGCAAAGGAAAGTAAGCCATGAAAAAGATCAATATTCGCAATCTGAAAGAGATCAAAAGCGCCGAGGCGGACAGCCTGCAAAAAATCCTTGATCGCCTTTTCTTTGCCGGCACCGACGTGAAAACCGTCCTTTTCGCCGGGGTGGATGAAACCGACGCCCGGGATACCACGCTGAACCTGGCCCGCATCCTGACCAAGGGCGGCAAGCGCGTGCTGCTGCTGGATATGAACATCGGCCGCGACGACGTCAGCCTGGCCCTGGATGATCAGGATGCCGGCGTGACCCATTATCTGGCCGGCCGCTGCGAATTGAAGGACATTTTTTATGAAACCAACGTGCCTTCCCTGAGCGTGGTTCCCGCCGGCGCGGGCACCATCAACCCGGAATTGGTGCTGATCCCCGACCGGCTGAAGGCGTTGGCCGACGCCTGTAAGCAGGATTACGACTGGGTGCTGATCTATGGCACGGCCATCAACCGGCAAAATACCCAGGCCCTTTCCTACGCCCCCCTCAGCGACGGCGCCGTGCTGATCGCCAAGCACAAGATCACCCACAAGGCCGATTTGACCTGGGCCAAGAACGCCCTGAATAAGGCCGACTGCTCCGTGCTGGGCTGCGTGGTGCTGGACGTCAAAAATCCCGCTGATTATAACTGACGCTCCGGATCAGGACGATATGGATTCTGCCATCAAGGAGGATCACCTGCCCATGTATTTGAAAAAGGCATTGACCGCCCTGCTGCTGCTTGCCCTGCTGTGCGGCGCCGCCCTGCCCGCCTCCGCGGATAAGGTCAGCGCCAATCCCCTGCTGGATCCCTACACGGTGGAATATGTGCGCACCCAGGATGATTTCCTCAACATCCTCTTCCTGGGGCTGGATGTGACCACCGGCGATATCCGGGCCAGCGGCAACAAGCGCACCGTGATGAAGAGCCACACCGACGTGGTGATGCTGCTGTCCATCAACAAAACCAAGGGCCGGATGGATCTTTTGTCCATCCCCCGGGATACGCTGGTGTACGTGCCGGGTGTTCACGGCGTGTATAAGCTGAACGCCGCCTTCAACACCGCCACGAATTACAACGAGGGCTTCCGCCACGTGAAGGACACCGTCAGCTGGTTCCTGGGCGGGCTGCGCATCGACGCCTTCTGCGCCGTCGACCTGGCCGCCATGCGGACGCTGACCGACATGATGGGCGGCATCGACTACGACCTGGAAATGACCTATACCGGCTCCAGCGGCACCAAATACAAAGCCGGCTATCAGCACCTGGACGGCATGGGCATCGTGGATTATGTGCGCGCCCGCACCAACGCCACCCAGGACGCCAACGATATGGGCCGCACCAACCGGGACCGGCTGATGATGATCGCCATTTTTGAAAAGCTCAAGAGCGATATCAACATGGTGAACGAGCTGTGGGCCGAAACGCAGAAAAGCACCGTCAATTTCTACACCGATATGAACGGTATCCGGGTGATCACCGATCTGTGGGATTTCTTCCAGGATATCGATTCCACCGAGATCGGGTCCCACATGATTTCCGGCGTGTACGATAAGGCCGGCTACGTGCTGGGCTACTGGAACCTGAATATCACCGATCAGGCCCAGCGCATCGCCAAGATCAAGGAGCTGTACGGCATCGACGCCCAGGAAATCCCCTATTCCAGCGCGGAATACTGCAACTGGCTGCTGAATTACGGCTTCCAGGCCACCCAGCACATCCGCCAGGCCAAGCTGATCCTGGATTACGCCCGGATGAAGGCCAAGGCCGGCTGGAAGGACGCCATCAATAAGCTGAGCAGCAGGATCGACGCCGCCGTGGAAGCCTTCGATACCGCCTCCGTTCGCCTGCGCAGCAAAACCAACGGCGAATTGGCCACCGCCCTGACCAGCATGCGCCGGGCCGCGGAGGATCTGGTGAAGCTGTGCAATTACCCGGACGAATACTCCTGGCGGCCGCAAACCGGTAAAAACAAAAACGGCGAATTGTGGTATCAGGACCCTCTGGTCAACGATTACAACAAAATCAACTGGCGCTGATGCCTTCGCGCCCAGGAAAACGATGCAGCGAAAATGCTACATCGTTTTTAGTTTGCCGAAAAATGAATCCCCCTGCTATGCGCTGTTTTCGCTTCCTCCCTCTCAGGCTGGCCGCGCATTGACAAGGGACC
>JAFUXH010000038.1 GCA_017470945.1 Clostridia bacterium
ATTGAGCTCTCCATCCGCCTGGGCGTTGATCCCCGGCACGCGGATCAGCAGGTCCGCGGCACCGTGGTGCTGCCCCACGGCACGGGCAAGAAAGTGCGCGTGCTGGTGTTCGCCAAGGGCGATAAGGCCAAGGAAGCGGAAGCTGCCGGCGCTGATTTCGTTGGCGACGCCGACCTGGTGGCCAAGATCCAGAGTGAAAACTGGTTTGGCTTTGACGTCTGCGTGGCGACCCCTGACATGATGGGTACCATCGGCCGGATCGCCCGTTTGCTGGGCCCCAAGGGCTTGATGCCTAACCCCAAGTCCGGTACTGTGACCATGGATGTGACCAAGGCCATCCAGGAAATCAAAGCCGGTAAAGTGGAGTACCGCATCGACAAGACCGCCATCGCCCACTGCCCCATTGGCAAGGTTTCCTTTGACAATGATAAGCTGGTGGAGAATATGACCACCCTGATGGAAGCGGTCATCAAGGCGAAGCCCGCTACTGCCAAGGGCACCTACATCCGGTCCCTGTACATGAGCAGCACCATGGGTCCTGCCATCAAGATCAATAGCCTGAAGTTCTGATCGTACTGCAAACGATCCATGCGCCCTGTCGGTTTTCGGCAGGGCGTTTGTTGTTATGGAGGCTGCTGCCATTTCAGATGAGGGATAGCGGAAACCTCGGGCTTCGCGGCTGTGGCTATTGACACGCCTTCCGGCCCGTGCTATACTCATTTTACAGCCTATGGCTGAATCTATACCTTGAGGGAATTGTTTGAAGCAGATGATTTGTAGAATGGTTCGCTGACCGGGAGGTCGGCGGACGGATGCGGCCTCCCTTTCGTTTTTTGAAAGCAAAAGGAGGTTATTTGTCGTGGAAAGAAAGATCACAACGGTAACGGAACAGTTCGCCATGCCTGCTTTGGAATTGGTGGAGCAGGTGTTTACAGCCCATGAAAACGCCGCGGAGGGCCGCCTGGTGCGGCGCTTGGTGGAGGAGATCCGGGCGGGGAAATATTATTTGCCGGAAATGGAATGGATCATGACCGACGAAACGGATGAGATCATCGGCTACGCTATGTTTTCCCGGTTCCATCTGGAGGGAAAATATGACCGGGAATTGCTGCTCCTATCCCCGGTGGCGGTGAAAACGGCGCTGCAGCGGCAGCATATTTCCAAGCAGCTGATCGAGCACGGGTTCGAAAAGGCCAGAGCGCTGGGATACAAGGCGGTGCTGGTGGAGGGCGATCCCCGCAATTACCGCGCCCGGGGGTTTGAAACAGCGGCCCGTTACGGCATCGTGGCCGGGCCCAACATCCACCTGCCGCACATCGACTGCCTGATGGTGAAGGAACTGATCCCCGGCGGGCTGAAGGATATTCACGGCGTGGTGGATTACGGCATGTACCCCAGCCTGACGACGGGCGAATAAAGCACAACGCGTAAATTTCGACATATTTTATGCAATATGCGGGACGGTTTTATCCCGCATATTGCTTTTTTTTCGGGTTTCTGGTAATATGAAACGGTATAGAAGGAACGCATCCGCGTTGGAAATATCAAGTGAGGAGGAAAACTATGAAAAGAACGATCGCATTGTTTCTGAGCCTGTGCCTGATCCTGGGCTGCATGGCCGTCGCTTCCGCCGACGCCCTGTATACCCCCGGCACCTATGAGGCCACCGGCAAGGGCTACAGCCCCAACGTGCCGGTCACCGTGAAGGTGACGGTGGATGAAAACACCATTACCGCCGCCGAAATCAGTGGCGCGGAGGAACAGCCCTTTGGCGAAGCTTACTTCGAAATGTATCAGCAGGCGCTGATCGGCCGCACCGACGGCGCGATCGACGCTTACACCAACGCCACCATGACCCGCAACGGCATCCAGGAGGCGGTGGAAAAGGCCCTGGCGCAGGCCCGGGGCGAGGAAGTGGCGGAGGAGCCCGCCGCTGAGGAAGCCGCGCCGGCCGCCGCGGGGGACGCTCAGTTCACCCCCGGCACCTATGAAGCCACCGTGCAGGGCTTCGGCGGCGAAGTGAAGGTCAGCCTGACCGTGGATGAGGCTGCCATCACCGCCATCGAAATCGTGGGCGAAAACGAGACCCCTGGCCTGGGCCTGACTGCGATCCCCGTGATGCAGGAAGCTTACGTGGGCAAGAGCGACGCTGACGCCGTGGATGTGTACGCCACCGCCACCATCACTTCCAGCGCGGTGAAGGAAGCCGTCGGCAAGGCCCTGGCCGCCGCCAAGGGCGAAGCCGCCGCCGCCGCGCCTGTGGCGCTGTCCTTTACCCCCGGCACCTATGAAGTGTCCGCCGCCGGCTATAACGGCGACAGCACCTTTGCCGTCACCTTCTCCGATACTGCCCTGACCGATATCCAGGTGGTCAAATCCACCGAAACCCAGTACGTGGGCGATATCGCCTTCGCGCCTATGATCGCTGATATGATCGCCGCCAACGGCACCGGCGTGGACGGCGTGTCCGGCGCCACCTTCTCTGCCCGCGCCCTGCGCAACGCAGTGAACGCCGCCGCCGAGCAGGCCGGCTGCGCTGATCTGGATGCCTTCAGGGCCGCCACCGTGAAGCACGAGGCCCAGGCCCCCATCGACGTGACCTACGACGTGGTGGTCGTCGGCGCCGGCGGCGCCGGCATTGCCGCCGCCGCGCAGGCTGCCCAGGATGGCAACACCGTGCTGGTCATCGAAAAGAACGCCGAAGTGGGCGGCAACACCCTGGTGTCCGGCGGCCAGTATCAGAGCGTGATGCCCTACCTGGTGTGGGATCCCGCCGATCCCGACGCGACCACCGGTGTGTACGCCTTCACCGGCGAAACCTACAATAAGGTCAAGTCCGTGCCCGGCTGCATCAACGAACTGAACATGATCCTCAATTGGAGCGAGGAGCCCTTCGACGCCGATTACTACGTCGATCACGAATTCGTGGCGGGCGACGCGGCTGAATTGTCCAAGCACGGCGTGCACGCGGAATACCTGCCCATCCTGAAGGCCCTGAAGGCCGAGATCCGGGAATACTTCGTGTGGGCCACGGGCCAGCTGGCCGCCGGCAAGAACGAAAACCAGCTGACGCTGTTCTCCACCCTGAACCTGCATATTTTCCAGACCTACTACGGCGGCCTGCGCCAGAGCGCCGATAAGACCCAGTGGATCTACGGCGATCTGGACCTGGTGAAGCAGTTCATCGAGGGCGGCCAGGGCCTGAAGGAGTGGCTGGAAGCCCAGGGCGCCACCTTCCGGGAAGACAGCCAGCCCACCCTGATCGGCGCGCTGTGGTATCGCGAAAATGAATTCATCGGCTCCAATATCGACCTGGATGGCGACGGCAACAACGAAATGGGCCGCTGGGGCGCTTACTTCGCCGCCCCCATCACCACTATCCAGCAGGCCAACGAGGCCAACCAGATCATGAAGCGCACCACCGCCAATGAGCTGATCGTCGAAAACGGCCGGGTCACCGGCGTGAAGGCCACCCAGTACGACGGCACCGAAGTGACCGCCCACGCCACCAAGGGCGTGATCCTGGCCACCGGCGGTTACGCCGCCAACATCCAGGAAGTGCTGGATTACAACGTGTATTGGTCCACCGAATATCTGTCCACCGCCACCAAGACCACCAACCGCTCCTCCCTGAAGGGCGACGGCATCAAGATGGCTGAGGATGTGGGTGCTGCCATCACCGGCATGGGCTTCACCCAGCTGATGCCCATTTCCTGGGTGGATAACGGCAACCTGGCCTTCGGCGGCGGCAACTACGCCGCTTGGATCAACCCCACCACCGGCCATCGGTTCGTGGATGAGGGTAGCGAGCGCGACGTGCTGTCCCTGGCGGAGTTCCGCAACGGCATGGAAGTGAACGGCACCAAGGGCGTGTTCCTGGAATTCTACAATGCTGAAGAACCGATCCCCGGCCCCATCCAGCTGGCGGAGGGCGATTTTGAAGGCCGCTACTATCGCCGCACCATCGCCGAGCTGCCCGCGCTGTTTGAACAGCTGGGCGTCACCGCCGATCCCACCGTGGTGATCGACACCATCCGCAAGTACGACGCCGCCGTGATGGGCCAGGGCGAATACCCCGACGTGGGCAAGGCCATCGCCTCCCGGTGCGTGGGCAACGTGCAGAAGGATGAGAACGGCAACTACCTGCCCGATACCTACGATTTGGATAACACCCTGCTGACCATCCGCCTGATGGCCCCCTCCACCCACCACACCATGGGCGGCCTGCTGGTGGATATCGATCGGCACGTGCTGACCGCCGACGGCCAGATCATCCCCGGCCTGTACGCGGCCGGCGAAGTGACCGGCGGCATCCACGGCGGCAACCGCCTGGGCGGCAACGCCATCGTGGAAATCTTCGTGTCCGGCCGTACCGCGGCCCAGGCTGTCAACGAGGATAACAAGTAAGTTTCATCACCCCAAGGGGCGGGAGTAAAATCCCGCTCCTTTTTTGGTTCTTCATGTTTTGTTAGGGAAACACTGTATCAACCTACAACGCTTCGGTGTCATCCCGAGCGAAGCCGAGCGCAGGCGCGAGGCGCAGTCGAGGGAACTAAGAGGGAATCGTTCCGCCAACTGACAGATCTTTCGACTCTGTTCCGCTCTCGCTCCACGCCGCTCAAGATGACCATAGAGAGTCGTTTCTTCCGCCCCTAAGTTTCCGTGAAGAACCCTTTTTTTGATTTTGGGGATTGACAATTATATCGAGGAACGATATAATCTGATTACGATATATCGGATCACGATATAACGGACTGCGATGGAGGTGAAGGGAGATGCCGGATTCTTTGGCTTTAACAGAGGCCACCTATTATATTCTGCTGTCGCTGTACGCGCCGCGGCACGGCTACGGCATCATGCAGCAGACGGAGGAAATGTCCCGGGGGCGTGTGCGTCTGGCGGCGGGCACGCTGTACGGCGCGCTGAACACCCTGTGCGATAAGGGCTGGATCATTCAATTGCCTATAGATGACGGCAGCCGCCGAAAAGAATACCGGCTGACAGAAAAGGGCCTTGCGATCCTGCGGCAGGAGGTCAGGCGGCTTCGGGAATTGGCGGACAACGGAGAAAAAATCCTGGGGGAGGGAAAGTGACATGGAAACGCGCAAAACGATCCGCAAGTGGTTTTGGGTGTGGGATTTTGAAAAGGAAGAAAACTGGCTGAACGAAATGGCAATGAACGGCTGGGTGCTGGATGGGGTAGGCTTATGCAGCTATCGCTTTGTTCAAAGCGAGCCGGGGGAATATACCGTTCGGCTGGAAATGCATCCTTACGATGAAAGCTACGTTCAGTTTATGGGGGAAACAGGCGCGGAATACGTGGGGCGGATGATTGCCTGGATTTACTTCCGAAAGAAAACAGCGGAAGGGAAATTCGATTTGTTTTCCGATATCGATTCCAAGATCAGCCACCTGGACAAAATTGGAAAAATGCTGGCGGTGATCGGCGGAGCCAACTTGCTCATTGGCCTCGTCAACACCTACAATCCCTCTCGTCTGGGGTGGATCAACCTGGCTGTCGCCACGCTACTTATGTACGCCCTGGGCCGCATTCACGGGAAAAAGGAAGCGCTGGAGCAGGAGCGGATGCTGCATGAATAATACGAATGCCCATGCCGGACTTCTTCGGCACGGGCATTCGTATAAGTATGATGGGGGCGGCGCGGAAAAAACGGCGCAAAAGGCACTTTTTTTAAAAAAACTATTGAAATTTTGTCGGTTATCAGTTATAATCCTTAATTGGCACATCCTTGCGTCCTACAAGGATAGGACGCCATACGTCCATGAGGAGGTGAAAAGAATGAACAAGTATGAAGTGGTGTACATCATCGACCCCGCTGTGGAGGAAGAAGCCCGCAAAGCGCTCATCGCCAAATTCAACGACCTGATCACCGGCAACGGTGGCAGCGTGGATAAGGTGGAAGAGTGGGGCAAGCGCCGCCTGGCCTATGCCATCGATTATAAGACCGAGGGCTACTATGTGCTGGTGAACTTCCAGGCTGAGGCCGAACTGCCCAAGGAACTGGAGCGTAACCTTCAGATTTCCGACAGCGTCATTCGCTACCAGGTGATCAAGCAGCTGGAGCGGAAGGTGGGCATCAAGCCCCGCGCCGTGCGGCCCGCTCCCGTGGCTCCTGCCGCGGAAGCCCCCGTTGAAGCGCCTGCCGAGCCCGCCGCGGAAACCCCCGCTGAATAAGGGAGAGAGCGAACGATGAACAAGGTCTTTTTGATCGGCAATCTCACCCGTGATCCCGAAATGCGCACCACCCAGAGTGGGGTCTCCCTGTGCAGCTTCACCATCGCGGTGAACCGCCGGCGCAGCAACAACGCCGAAGCGGGCCAGCCCGAGGCGGATTTCTTCCGCATCACGGCATGGCGTCAGCTGGGGGATATCTGCGGCCGCTACCTGGCCAAGGGCCGGAAGGTGGCCGTCACCGGCACGGTGTCCGCATCCGCCTTTGTGGGGCAGGATGGGCAGGCCCGGGCCAGCCTGGAGGTGCAGGCGGATGACGTGGAATTCCTGACGCCCAAGGGCGAAGCCGGCGATGTCGGCGCTTACGCCCCCGCGGCCCCTGCCGCGCCCCGCGCCAACGCGGGCTACGGCTCCGCCCCCCAAGGCGGCGGCTTCGTGCAGGTGGATGAAGAGGAATTGCCGTTCTGATCGGAAATCAAATGAAGGAGGAAACGAATCATGTCTGAGGATCGTGGCGAAAAGCGCCCCCGTCCCCGCGGAAAGCGCCCCCGGCGTAAGGTGTGCGATTTCTGCGTGAGCAAGATCGAATATATCGATTATAAAGATGTCAATCGTCTGCGTCGTTCCATCAACGAACGCGGCAAGATCCTGCCCCGCCGCATGACCGGCAATTGCGCCAAGCATCAGCGCCAGCTGAGCGAGGCCATCAAGCGCGCCCGTGCCATCGCGCTGCTGCCCTACACGGTGGACTGAGGAAAACCAAAGCGTCGGCGTATGCCGGCGCTTTTTGATTGCCGAAAAAGTGGTCCCTTTTGATTGGATTGAAATACAGGCTGCCTGATGAAACATCAAGGATTCTTATGCGCTCAAGCGGTTTACCGCCCCTATGAATCCATGCACGGTTTGGGCATCCGGTCTTATTCTAAAGCCCTTTCAAGTATTTCACGTCGCAGGCGGTGTGGCCCGTGCTGCCCAGGGGCTGATCGATGCGGCGGAAGCCGTTTTTTTCGTAGAAGCGGTGGGCGGCGGCCATGTTGTCCAGCGTTTCCAGATAGCATTGCCGGTAGTGCCGGGCGGCAAAAAGCAGGGCGGTTTGCAGCAGGGCCTGGGCAACGCCTGTGCCCCGAGCTTGGGGCAGGCAGTACATTTTTTGCAATTCGCACACCCCGTCGATGCCCGGCAATTCACCGATGCCCACGCCGCCGACGATCCGGCCCTGCCCATCCTCCGCCACCCAATAGCGGCGGCCCGGCAGGTCGTACACCTGGGAAAAACGGCCCAAATCGGGGTCCATCCAGGCGGTGCCCGCGTGATCGGCGCCGAATTCCTTCAGGCAGTACCGGATCAGCGCTTCCACGGCCCCGTCGTCCCGGGCCGCGATGGGACGGATGCGTTCATTCATGTGCTTGATCCTTGACCCACAACAAAATCACCGTTCCGGGGGCGCAGTGATCCCGGATGAATTGCTCCATAGGCATCACGCAATCCTCAAAATCATCGGCCATGTTGAAAAAGCGGAACAGGCCGTCCCCTTGCCGGATGTAGGAGGTGAAATGGGGCTCGTGCCCCTCCCGGTAGCGGAAAATGCCGGCGCGGCTTTCCTTGGCGGCGGTCAAGGCCTCAGCCCGGCCCACCGTTTCCTGGTATTCCGGCACGTATTGCTTTAAATACTTCCGCATCACGCACATCAGCGTGGGGCCGGGGATCTTCAAAAAATGCAGGTCGTCCAATTCCTGGCGCACTTCGTCGAACGTAACGCTGTGGTCCAGCGCCCGGCGCAGGTTATAGGCGGCGATCCAGCCGCAGCCGTTCAGGTTGGCGGGAATCGTGCGGTATTGGAATTCGGAAAAACAATCCTGATCGATGATGAATCCCTCCGGCGAAAAGCCAAATTCCAATGGTTTAGGCGCAGCCATGTATCCATCCCCCTCGCTGACAAAATTCACGGCATTTCGATATTATAATCATTCGATGGAAAAATGTCAAACTGGGGGAGCAGAGGGCCGCGCCGGGCGGCGGAGGAAGGGCCGATCACCGCACCAAAGAAAAGTATTGAAAAAAGTGGAAAAAGGATATATAATAAAATAATTCCATAGCGCCATTTTGTCAGCCTGTGGGATCCAATGGGCCAAAGAAGCGTTTTGCAGACGCAGGGCCTTTGACCACTGGAGGATTGCCCGTGAGCAAGCGAACGGAATTACAAAAGATAGTAGCGCGCATGCTGGTGCTGCTGATGATTCTGTGCGCCATTCCGATTCACGCGGAGGACGTTCTTTCGCCGGATTGGCAGGCTTGGGATTCCGACGTTTTCACCCTCGAAGACGTTACCCTGCTGGGCAGCGGCACGACGCGCCTGAACGAACTGCTGCAAAGCGTCACGCTGATGGACGAAAATGGGCAGGCGATCTCTCAAGAGGATCGCTGGGCCGTTTCTTTGCATACTCTTTATCGGATCGGCTTCACGTTTTCCGAACAGCGCGGCGACCTGGACAAGCAATTCCGCATCGACGATACCTTGATGACCTACGCCCTGCCCGCCGGCGTGGACTGGGGGGCTGAGGCCATCGACGGCGAAATCGCCGTGGACGTGGGGGAACGCGGCGCGGCGCATGGGCGCTATGCCTACGACCCCGCGGCGGGCGTGATCACCCTCGCGTGGAACACGGAGGAGGAAGCGTTCGCGGATTTGCAGCTGATGGACGACGTCAGCATCGAATTGACGCTGGACGCCGTGTTTACCGGCGAAGAGCAGGTGATCGCTTTCAGCGACGCCATTTTGGTGCAGCTCGAAACGGGGGAAGCGTTCCTTTCCGCCCAGGGGGAGGATTATGCCGTTCGGCTGTACCCCGCCCCAGGGGAAAGCCTGCCCGAAGGGGCGGAGGCCGTTGTGCAGGAAATCACCGACGCGGCCTACCAAACCAAGGCGGCCGATCAATTGAAAATCGACGAAAGCGGCGTTCAATTCATCCGCGTGTTTGATATTTCCATCCAGGCCGGCGGCGAAGTGATCGAGCCGGAGGGCCCCGTGCGCGTGGAGATCGATATGGCGGTGGCCGGGGAAAAAGTATCCGCCCTGCACTTTGCGGCTGACCGCCCGCAGGAGACGGTATCCGCCTTAATGACCAAGGGAATGCGCACCCTGCTGAAGACAACTCCCGCCCAGGAGCAGGTGAGCGTGCTGGACGTGGAAGTGGTGGGCGGCACGGTGCAGTTTGACGCCGACAGCTTTTCGGTGTTCGCCATCGTGGGCTACACCCTGGAAAAGCGGGTGTTGGCCAGCGACGGGAACACCTACCTGATCAAGGTGACCTACGGCGCGGACGCGGGCATCCCGGAGGGCGCGGCGCTGGATGTGGCCGAGATTGCGCAAGATCCTTCCGCCGGTGACGCGATGACGGAATATGAACGGTATTTGGAAAGCACAGAACAAGCCCTGGGCCTGGAGGCTGGTTCCCTCCATTATGCCCGCTTCTTTGATATCCATATCGTCGACGCAGAAGGAAACGTGATCCAGCCTGCGGAAGGAGCCACCGTTCGTGTTTCCATCCGTCTGGATGACATGGAAGCGGAAAATGAGCTGAAGGCAGTGCACTTCGGTGAGCAGACAGAGATTCTGCATGTGGAAGTCGATCAAAATACCGTTTTTTTTGACGCTGCGGGTTTTTCCGTGTACGCCATCGTGGACGCTCCGGAACCGGTTTCGACCGAAATCAGAATTGTGACATCTGTGGAAGAACTGATAGAGGGTGTTGGCTTCTATCTTTCCTATGGCGGTACGCAGGGAACCAATAATTATATCAGCAGCAATCTGAACGGCAACAGCTGCTTTATTGAAGTGAGCAATTTTTCTTCAGCTGCTGTTTGGTATTTTGAAGCAGATGGCGGCAATTACAAAATTTATACATACGTTAACGGAGAAAAGAAATATCTGGCAAACACAAGCGGCAATCTGGTGGGACTGACGGATAACGGCGTATCGCTTTCTATAACTCCCTCTCCTGAGAATGGTAAGTTCTACTTTAAATCTGCCAGGGAGAATAAATGGCTTCAGCATTCCAACGGCGGCGGCGGAATTCGCTTCTATACGGACAATAATAATGCGACGAATTCCAGACTTGCGATTTCTTACGCTTCCTCCTATACGCTGGACAATGATCCCTACGGGCTGGACGGGGCTACCTTCGGCATCGCCTTCAATAATGAATCCGTCACGGCGGCCACGCTGATGGCGGAGGAAAAAACGGTGGGCAGCGCCCAGCGCCTGGCCGCCACCGATATGCTGATCCGGCCGGACGTGCTGGATCACGATGGCCTGCTGCTGGTGGCCCAGGGCAGCGATATCACCTTCTGGACCTTCGAAAACCTGTATGAGGATAAATATTATATCAAAACCGTGGTGGATGGCCAGGAGAAATACCTGACGATCCGGGATGGCAACGTGACGTTGGAGGATACGCCGGATCAGAATGCTTCCCAAATCACCGCCACCCCGGGTACGGGCGCCAACAGCGGAAAATGGCATTTTACCGACCCGAACGGTTATTCCCTGAATTTTTCCGGCAGCGCAGCCAACGGCTTTGGCGCGGCGAAGGGCAACGGCGCGACCACCTGGATGAACCTGTTAGAGGAATCGGTGCTGACGGATGACGACTTCCATAAATACTCGGCCAAGAAAGTCAGCATCTCTGATCAGGCCAATGTATACGACGGCCAGACGGTGGTTGTTTATACCCGCATCTGGAATGATACCACCAAGCGGTACGAATTCTATGCTGTGGATCACGACGGCACTTTGATCCGCTGCTATGATAACGGCGACGGCATTGAATGGATCGGCAGCCAGGTGAATACGGCGCTGTGGCAATTCACGGAGTATTTTGAAAACGGCAGCCCGAATTACTTCTATGAACTGAAAAACGTGCAATACGGTCAATATATCGCTCCGCAGGTGACGGGCGGCCAGATCCTTTCCGGCAGCCCCATCGGCATCAACCTGAACGGACGGCGCTATGGCGAAAACTACTCGACCATCGTTGCCTGGGACGACGCGAATTATGCCTACGTCGGCCTCAAGACGGAGGATGGCCACGTTGTCGCGTGCCCGCTGTCCGAAGCGGAAGATTTCTACTTTGCCGTTGTGAATCCCATCGATCCGGATGATCACCTGACCACCGTAGCCACCATTGATAACAACGCCTACGGGATCACCATGAAGATGATCGATTTTAACAATCCCTTGAAGGGTGATAGAGATTCTGTTCAGCACGCGTTTTTCGGCGCGCACGATGGTAATAAACATGAATTGGGGCTTTTGTCCACCAATTTGACGGATAATTACCCGACAACAACAATGTTGACCGGTCACGAAGAATCTTTGAGCGCACTGTTTAACAACATGACCACGGTGAATCACCTTTTCTTGAAGAGCATTCACAACGAGAGCGGCTATTTTGAATACAGCAGTACCCAGAATTTTGCCCATTTAAACGCGGATGGGAACTTTACGGTGTACGACCAGATCGGGCAGGTCGGTGTAAATTATGGTAACCAGGGAGATTTCGGACCGACCAGAACACATGGCCAGTTTATGCCGTACAATGATCTGGTTGAAGGCAGGTATTCCACTGCTACGAATCGAACGGACGTGCTGGGTCAAGAGCTTCCGGATGTTGACCCACGAAAAGATGAAAAGCTGTATATTATTCCCAAGAACGAAGCGGATTATTTCTTTGGCATGGAGCTATCCGCCAGCTTCACGCAGACCGCCAGCGGCCTGGATGCCTGGGGCCACGACATCATTTTCGAGTTTTCCGGGGATGATGATTTCTGGCTGTATGTGGATGGAGAGCTTGTCATCGACCTGGGCGGCGTGCGCCCCGCTTTGACGGGTTCCGTCAATTTCAGGACGGGTGTGGTGATGAATGCGGGCACCACCACCAGTCTGTACGAAGTTTTCAAGAAGAATTACCAGACGCGGGGCATGAGCGCGGCAGAAATCAACGCAAAGCTGGATGAAATCTTCACGCTGAACGCCGACGGCCAGTACGTATTCAAGGATTACACCAACCACGACATGCGGATCTTCTATATGGAGCGGGGCGCGGGCGCATCCAACCTGCACATGCGCTTTAATTTGGCTGCCGTGAAGCCGGGCACCTTTATCCTGAACAAAACGCTGTCCGGCGTTGAAGAAGAGGGCAACTCCTTGATCGAATTCCCCTACCAGATTTATTATACAACCCAGGCGGATGGGGAAGCAACGGAGCACCTGCTGACCGATCACATTGGAAACAACACCGTCAGCGTCGTGTATGAGGGCACCTCCCTGGCCGTGCCGTACAAGGAAACCTTCACCCCCGCCGGCGGGACCGAGAGCTACGAGCACGTGTTCATCCTCAAGCCCGGTGAATCTGCCGAGGTCACCCTGCCCGACGATGCGGTATCTTATCGGGTAGTCGAGTGCGGCGTGAACCCGGATATCTACGACCGGGTGTCGGTCAACGGCGACCAGGTGACGGGACAGAATACCCGCAATTTCGTCAACGGCACCGCCCGGCAGGATTATTCCACCACCAAGGATACGCTGGATAGACGAAGCGAGGTATCCTTCGATAACCACGTGCAGGAAGACGCCATGCGCACCCTGCAAATCACCAAACGGCTGTACGACGTGGATGGCGAGAGGTTGCTTCATTACCCGGATAACGATACCCTGTTCAATTTTCGCCTGTATGTGGGCGGTGAAAACGCCGATCCCGACAGCCTGCCGCTGGCAAACATGTACGCTTATTTCGTGAAGGACGCCCAGGGCAATTACTGCCGCTGGGATGCCGACGCGCAGCGCTTTGCTTCCCTGGGCAAAACGAATTACGACGCGCTGACGGCGGAGGAAAAGGAAAGCGCCACCTTCACCACCTCCGGCTACGGATCGATTTCCAAAATTCCGGCGGATCACACCGTGGAGGTGCGGAACCTGATCCTGGGCACCCAGTACATGGTGGAGGAGCGGAATTACGAGATCCCCCGGGGCTACACCCTGCGCTCCGGCGATGGGTATACGCGGGTCGACCTGCCGGGCACCACGACCACGGGCGATCAGCCCTATACCGGCTCCATTCTGCGGGATGAGGACCCCCACATCGAGGTGCGCAACCAAAAGGGCTGGGGCATGACGGTGGAAAAGGTCTGGACGGACAAGGACTTCATGGAATCCCACGACGATATTTTCTTCGCCGTGTATATCCGGACCAACGAAGGCTACATCCTCTACGACGGCAGCGTGCGCCGCTTCGCCGCGGGGGATACCGACCTGTATATCTTCTTTGAGGATCTGACCTACCAGGGCAAAACTTATGTGTTCTCCGATTTCGCGATCTTCGAGGTCCAGCTTTCGGGCAATTATTCCGTCGGCGAGGATGGCGTCGTGACGGGCTATTCCCAGGTAACGCCGATTCAGGAAAACGGCCAGCTGACCGTTGACGGCAAGCCGATCAGCAGGCCCCGGCAGTCCTTTGCCTATACGGTGCATTACAAGGTGGGCCAGACCACCGGCCACAATGAAAACGTGCGCACCGACGTGGTCACCAACTTCCGTCCCGGCATCGCGCTGTATAAAACCGACCTGAACGATGATAACCTGGCCGGCGCGGTCTTTACCCTGACGGATGAAAACGGCAGCGCCATCGCCGCCCCCTCCTTCACCTCCGGCAGCGACGGCCTGATCACCGTTGCCTACCTGGCCCCGGGCACTTATTTTCTGACGGAAATCAGAGCGCCAAAGGGGTACGTGGTGCTGGATGAGCCGGTGAAGATCACTTTGACCGCCGATAACCAGGTCAGCATTTCGCCTCATAATCAGCTGTGCCAAATCGCCACCGATGGCGGCAGCGAGCATATCGCCGTCATCACCGTGAAAAACAGGCCCACGGGGCTGCTGGTCAAAAAGATCGATGCGCTGACCAACCAGCCGCTGCAGAACGTGCATTTCGCGCTGTACCACCAGGTGACCGACGCCAACGGCAACCCGAGAAGGGATTATCGCCCCATCACGGGCTACAGCGATATCGTGACGGACGCCAACGGCGTGCTGGCCCAGATCAATATGGACGACCTGGCCCCCGGCACGTATTACCTGAGCGAAACGAGGCCCGCGGAAGGGTACGCCCCGCTGGAGGACGATCTGTGCTTCACCATCGGGGAGAACGGCACGGTGACAGCACAAAATCATCCCCTGTGGCTGCAGCGAGAGGTGGTGAGCGGCAGCGTGTCCTATCGGATCACCATTCCCAACGGCTTCGCGCCGGACCCGGTGCAGATCGTTATCGCCGGCAAAAAGACCCTGCTGGGCAGGCACATGGAGGCCGGTGAATTCCAATTCATCATGACCCCTGTGGATGTGGATGGCGTTGCCATCAGCCAGCCGCTGACGGCGCTGTGCGCGGAGGGCGAGGCCGGCCAGGAAACCGACTTCAGCTTCGACGCGCTGATCTATCAGATCGCCGATTACTATAACGCCCCGTATCGCGACGCAAATGGGAACGCCCTGTTCTATTACGTGGTCGAGGAAAACATTCCGATCGGCGCCCAGAACAACGTCAGCGGCGCGATCGAGTATGCCACCGACCGGTACCTGGTGGTGGTCACGCTTTCCTTCCAGGGCGGAGAATTGGGCGTCCATCAAGCCGTATATATTTACGACGGGCAGGGCGTGCCGGCGAATCTGCGCCCCGCCGATACCGCGCAGGCGTAAACGTTCAAACCTACCATGGACCGCTCTTTGAAGAAGGAGCGGTCTTTATTGTGGCTTACGATCGGATACATTTCTCATACTGAACTCATTTGATCCTTATACGATTCACGATACATTTGAATGCTTCCGTCGTCCCGCGTGGAACGGAGTGGAATCGAGGGATCTGGCGCGGCTTATTCAGCGAGCTTTCAAATCCGTCGGTTCTGCTTTTCTCTGGTGCCGCTCCACGCGGGATGGCGGGAAGGGGCTTGAATTATGACGGGCGAATGATTATAATAAAGGTCAGTCAAATCGGGGGAGGCGAAGCCGCCTTTCCCCGACTACGAAAGCATCAAGGAGGATTCAACGATGAAAAAATGGATGGCTTTGCTGCTGACGCTGGTCATGCTGGTCAGCGCCGCGTCCGCGCTGGCGGAGGCGCTGCCGGAGGAAGCCGACGGCGCGCTGCCCCAGGTGGGCGACGTGGTATTTGGCTTTGAAGCCAAGGAGATCCGGGATTTTCCCCTGATCGGCGGGCAGCTGGTGCTTTTTGAGCATCAGCAAACCGGGGCGAAGCTGCTCTACGCGGCGAATGAGGATACCAACCGCGCTTTCCAGCTCACCTTCCTCACCCGGCCCATCGACGATACGGGCCTGCCCCATGTGTTCGAGCACGCGACCCTGAGCGGGTCGGATAAATATCCCTCCGCGGCGCTGTTCATGAATATGATCGCGCAGACTTATAACACCTATATGAACGCCTATACCACCGACGCCATGACCTGCTTCCCGGTGGCCTCCCTGTCCGAGGAGCAGCTGCTGGCCCTGGCGGATGTGTATACCGATTTCTGCTTTCATCCCCTGCTCCTGACCGACGAAAGCATTTACCGCACCGAGGCCTGGCGCTATGAAATGGCCAACGCCGACGCGCCCTTGACCTACAACGGCACGGTGTACAGCGAAATGACCGGCGCGCTGACGCTGGACGGCACGGCGCTGGATAACGCCAACCGCCTCACCTTCCCGGGCGCCGCCCTGTCCTACGATTACGGCGGCATCCCCGACAGCATTCCGGATATGACCTGGGACGCCCTGAAGGCGTATCACGAAAAATTCTATCATCCCTCCAACTGCCTGGTGCTGCTCTACGGCGGCTTTGAGGATTACGGCGCTTTCCTGCAGCAGCTGGACGGCGCCTTCAGCGCCTATGAGCGCTCCGATTTCCACTATGAGGACAGCGCTTATCAGCGCATCACCGAGCCGGTGATCGCCGAGGTGTCCTATCCCATGGCGGCCGGTACCGACCCGGCCAACCAGACGGCCATTTACTACTATATCCTTTGCCCGGGCATGAAGGATGATCCCGCCGAGGAAGAGGCCGTCGATCATCTGTGGAACCTGTTGGGCCAGCCGTCCAGCCAGCTGATGCAGAAGCTGCAGAATCTGTTCCCCGCCGGCGGCTTCTCCGTGGGCCGCGAACTGGCCGGGCCGGACGACGCGGTGGTGTTCGTCGCCTCCAACCTCAACCGGGGGGACGCCGAAGCGTTCCGCGGGGCGGTCAACGACGCCCTGAAGGAAATCGCCCGGGATGGGTTTGCCCCCGAACTGGTGGATAGCTTCATGGCCAGCATCAACATGAGCACCAAGCTGAGCCTGGAAAACAGCGATCCCATCGAATCGGTGCTCTATTCCACCGCGTATCAGTATGCCGTCACCGGCAATCCCTTCGGCTATCCCGAATATGTGGATTCCCTGGGCAAGATCGCCGAGGAGAGCGAGCAGGGCCTGCTCCAGAAAACCATCACCGATTGGCTGGCCGATCCGGCGCTTTACACCCTGGTAAGCACTTATCCGCTGCCCGGCGCCAAGGAAACCCATGACGCCGAATTGGCCGAAAAGCTGGCCCAGATCAAGGAAGCCATGACCGATGCGGAAAAGCAGGCCATCATCGACGCCACCAACGCCGAAAACGGCAAGGCCGACGCAAGCGAACTGCTCAAGCAGATCAAGAAGGTGGATACCGCCACCATGCCCGAGGAAAGCAAGGCCTACGCCGTTACCGACGTGACCGGCATCAATGGCGTGCGCCGCCTGGACGTGGAAGCGGCGGTGGCCGACGTGTGCGTGCCCGGGCTGTATTTTGACGCCGCCGCCCTGCCCCAGCAGGATATCCACTGGATGCGCCTGTTTACCCGCCTGCTGGGCAAATTGGATACCGACGCGCACACTAAGGAGGAATTGGATTCCCTGATCGCCCGGTATCTGTACAGCTCCACCTTCGGCGTCAGCGTGTCCGGCTTCGGCAACGCGTATCACCCCTACCTGGTGGCGGAATGGTACGCCATGGCGGAGGATCTGCAAACCGGCTATGACCTGGTGGAGGAGATCCTGTACCGCACCCAGTTCACCGACCTGGAAAAGCTCACCGACCGCATCCAGGCCCAGAAAACAGCGGTGCGCAACCAAATCAATCAGGCTCCCTACAACGTGCTGCTGACCCGGGAAATGGCCATCTCCAACGATCGGCAGCGGTACTACAGCTATTTGAATTACCTGGAATACTACGAATTCCTGGAGCAGGTGGAGGCCCTTCTGGCGGAGGATCCTCAGCAGGTGGCGGACAGCCTGATCCGGGTGCAGCAGTTCTTCCACAACCGCGCCGGCGCCATTTCCACCTTTGCCGGCAACGCGGACAGCATTGCGCAGAACAAGGCCCTGGCCGACGCGTTCTGGGCGAAGCTGGACAATGAAAAGCGGGAAGCGGCGGCGTATGACCTGCCGGTGCCTGCCGCCAAGGAGGGGCTGGTGGTCAGCACCAACATCCAGTTCAACCACGTGTACGCGCCCCTGACCGTCCTGGGCAACGAGCGGGACGGCGAATTGCAGGTGCTGTCCACCGTGGTGGAGGATAAAGTGCTCATGCCGGTGCTGCGGGATCAGATGGGCGTTTACACCCCCTGGTGCTCCGTGTACAACGGCGAAGGCCTGTATTTGATCAGCTACCGCGACCCCAACGTGCGGGAAACCTTCGATGTATACGCCGCCCTGGCGGACCAGCTGGCCGACATGAAGCTGGATCAGGGCGAGGTGGACGGCTATATCATGAGCGTCTATTCCGGCCTGGCCAAGCAGCCTGGCGAGCTGACCGGCGCGGTGAATGAAATCAGCCGCATCATCAGCGGCGAGCCGGCCGAACGGAAGCTGGAAATCATGCGCCAGGTCAAGGGTGTCACCCCTGAAACCATCCAGGCCGGGGCCGAGGTGTTCCGCAGCCTGTGGGAGGCCGGCGTGCGCGGCACCGCGGGCGGCATCGGCGCGATCACCGAGAATCAGGATCTGTACGATGTGATCCTGAACCCCTTCCACGTGGAGGACCTGGCCAACGCCGCCCTGACGGACGTGCCGGAGGATCATCCCGCCTACGCGGCGGTGCGCTTCGCCATGGAAAACAGCCTGATGGGCCTGCGGGGCGACGGCGTGTTCGGCGTGGATGGCGACGCCAGCGTGGGCGATTTGAGCGCCGCGCTGTACGTGCTGGTGGGCGGCGCGCCTGACGCCCCGGAGGATGGCGTGGCGCTGCTGCAGCAATATGGCATCGTGCCCGCCGACGTTGCCGTGGATACGGCGCTGACCAACGGCCTGAACGATCAGATCATGAACGCCTTTGCTCAATTGGCCATGGGTGCCGAGCTGCCCGCCATGGCCACCGAGGAAAACAGCGCTGCGGCGATGACCCGCGGCGAGCTGGCCCAGTACCTGATGCTCATCTTCAACGACGAGTGATGTACTTGTGTGATCCAATTCTCTGGGCGCGGAGCCAAGCCCCGCGCCAAAATCAACGCACGGGTGCGCCTTTACGGCGCACCCGTGCTGTTTTCTATTTGGCATGCCCTTTGCCGGATTTTCCCCGCACCCAACATCTTCATTCTATTTGTGAAGCCTTGGCGTATGATGGGCTCAAAAGCGCGCGAGGCATGCCAAAAAAACGGATCAGGCATGTTTCTGCTATGCACGCAGGAACGATTCCAACGGTAATCGGCATGATCATGATCGCTTCTTTGAACCGCGGCCTTTTTGATTGCGCGCAGCCATCGAAGCGGATTGCGCGTGGTATGGCCTACTCTTTATTCGCAATGGTTTTCACCCCAAAGCAGAAGTACAAGATGTGGGCGAGCCAGACAAGCGCCAGAATGACGCAGGGAATCCAGATCCCCTTTCGCGCCATCATGAAGAAGCCAAAGCCCATCAGGAGGGTAACGGTGACGATGATCGAAAGCTTGGTTTGAAGCAGCATGCCTTCCTTTTTCACGAAGGATTCCAGGTGCTTTTTATACAGCTTCGTACCCTTGAACCAATGATTCAGCCGTTCTGAGCTGTTGGCGAAAAAGAACAGGGTCAGCAAATAAAAAGGCGTTGTGGGAAGGATGGGCAGGAATACGCCCACCGTGCCCAACCCCAGGCAAACCATGCCCAGCGCGGCAAACACGATTCGTTTCGCTTTCATTGTTTCTCAAGCCTCGCTTTCTCTCGTTTCGTCAGAACGACATGCCGGATGGCCGCCACAGGGTGATGAAACATCATCCGCGGACCGGAAAAACGCATCACCTGGCGGATCTGTTCCCGCATATCCGGCCGATAGCAGTGCACCTTGCAGTTGGAGCAGAAGGTTTTGCTTTCCATAAAGGGGCAGCGGTCGCTTCTTTCCCGGGCGTAAGCAGCCAGCGCTGCGCAGGCCGGGCAAAGCGATTTTCCGTCTGTGCCATGCTTCTTTTTGCAAAACAGGGCGATCATTTGGGTGACCATTCTTTTTTCAGTTTCTCGTTTCGTTTCAACGTTTTTCACGAAGCGGTCACCTGCCCGCCCTCCATGGTGACGATTTCATCCGCAATGCGCGCCGTGCTCCTGCGGTGGGATACCAGCGCCACCGTCTTCCCGGCGGACGCTTCCTTCAGTGACCGCAGGATGATGGCTTCATTCAGGCTGTCCAGGTTGCTGGTGGGCTCATCCAGCAGCATGAAAGGCGCGTCGTGCAGGAACGCCCGGGCCAGGCCGATGCGCTGCCTTTCTCCGCCGGAAAGCGTTTCGCCCAGTTCGCCCACCTGCGTGTCGTACCCCTGGGGCAGGGTCATGATAAAGTCATGCAGCGCCGCTTTCCGACAGGCTTCCTGAACTTCCTCGTCGGAGGCGTTCAGCTTGGCGATGCGGATGTTATTGGCGATGGTGTCCTTGAACAATTGCGTCTCCTGGGTCATGTAGCTTTCCATGTCCCGCAGGTTTTCCGTGTTGATTTCATCCACGCTTCTCCCGGAAACGATCGCTTTTCCATCCTTCGTCTGCCAGAAGCGCATCAGCAGCTTCAGCAGCGTGGATTTGCCGCAGCCGCTTTTGCCCACGATCCCCACGATCCTGTTTTGCGGGAAGGCGACGGAAAGATCCCGGAGCACTGTTTCCCCGCCGTAGGAGAAGGTGACGTGCTCGGCGGCGGCCCCGGAGAAGGTGATCGGCTGTTTCCCCGTCACATCCTCCGTTTCCGGCTGTTCGTCGATCACGGCCAATATCCGCGCGCCGGACGCCACGGTGGCCTGCAAGGTTGTGCCCAGGTTGGCCAGCGCGGTCACCGGGCCAAAAGAGGACATGAGCGCGATCAGGGGAACCAGGAAGCCGTCAAAGGCAATGATGCCCCGGCTGTACAGCGCCGCGCACAGCGCCAGCATCGCCTCGTCAAAGAAAAGAATAAACGTGTTCGCCAGGGCCAGGTTGATGCCGGTCAGCTTGTTCAGCTGCCCCTGCTTTTCTGAAAGCGCTTTGGTTTTATGGATGAGCTGCTGGAGCCGCGTCTCGCCGCCGCCATACTGGATCGTTTCATCCAGCCCGCGGATGCTTTCCAGCATATACGCGGCCAGATCGCCGGATTGGCCCCGCAACTCGTCGCCCAGGGTGCCGCTGCGTTTGGAAATGATAAGGGGCAGCGCCACGCCCACGCTGACGAAAGCCGCCAGCGAAAGCAACCCCAGGCTCCAATGGAAGCTGCTGATAAAGGCCACCATGATGATTTCCACCAGGAAAGCAATGCAGATGGGCGAAATGGTGTGGGCGTAAAACACTTCCAGCAATTCCACATCCGACGTGATCAGGGAAATCAAATCGCCCTTGTCCCGCCCTTCCAGCTTGGCGGGGCACAGGCGGCGCAGGGCCTGGAACACCTTATCCCGAATGATGGCCAGCAGGGTGAAGGCGATATAATGATTGGTGCGCTGCTCCGTAAACCGCAGCACGGCGCGCACCAGGGCCAGCACGATCAGCAGGGCCCACAGGGAAGAGACGGCCATCGGAATGCCGATGCCCAAGCCGTGCAGCACGGCATAGCCGCCCAGGATGGGAATGAACTGAGCGCACAGGAACCCCAGCGTTCCCATGAGGATCGCCAGCAGCATCCAGCCGGTCAGGGGCTTGACCAGCTGCACCATCCGAAGCAATACTTTTGCTTTGCTCTGCTTTTTCATATTAAACCGCCTCCTTTCCGTAGGATTCCAGCGCTTTTTGCGTGTTCCACAATTTGGCGTAGACGCCGTTTTGATTGAGCAGCTCCGCGTGGGCGCCGGATTCCACGACGCGTCCCTCCTCCATGCAGTAAATCCGGCTCGCGTCCACCACGTTGGCCAGGCGGTGGGAGATCATGATGACTGTTTTGGTTTTCGCCAGGCGCTTGATCTGGGCCAGGATCGCTTCCTCGCTTTCGATATCAATGTTGCTGGTGGCTTCGTCAAAGATATAGGCCGGGGTATCGTGCAGGATGGCCCGGGCCAGGGCCAGCCGCTGCTTTTGCCCGCCGGACAGATTGCCGGCGTTTTCCAGAAGCGGGGTATCCAGGCCCTGTTCCTTGCGCAGGAACGAGGAAAGCTGGCAGTCGTCCAGCACCTGCCACAGGCGTTCATCGGACGCGCCTGGGCTGGCCAGAAGCAGGTTCTCCCGCACGGAACCTTTGAAGAACACGCTGCCAAAGCCGATATAGGTGACGGTTTTCATCAGGCTTTCCTCAGCCGCGTCCGTTACGTTCTTTCCACCTATGGTCATTTTTCCGTTGCCGACGGTATGCCGCCCCATGATCAGGGAGGCGATGGTGGATTTTCCACTGCCGGATTCGCCCACGATGCCAATGAAGCTGCCTTCGGGGATCGTCATGCTGACAGCGTGCAGGATCTCCCGCTCCTTGTCATAACCGAAGCGCACGCCGTTCAAAGCGATGTCGTGGCCTGTGACGGCTTCCGTTCGACCGGCAGGCTCTTCCTCATTGAGGAAATGGAAAATCTTATCGCTAGCCGCCCTGCCGTTCATGGCCACGTGGAAATAGCTGCCCAGCCGCCGCATGGGCAGGAAGAAATCCGCGCTGAGCAGGATCATAAAGATACAATTGGCTAAGCCAAGCTGCCCCGACACAAAGGCTTTCGTGGCCAGCAGGATGCCCAGCGCGGCCCCGCCGTAGGCCACAAAATCCATGATGGTGACGGAATTGAGCTGCATGGTCAGCACCGCCATGGTGACCTTACGGAAGTGCTCGGATTCCTCATTCATTTGTTCGTTTTTGAAGCCGTCGGCCTGATAGGTTTTCAGGGTGGTCATGCCCTGCAGGTTTTCCAGGAAGGTGCTGCCAAGTTTTGTGTACTGCCCCCAATACTTGGAAAGCAGCTTCTTGGCGATTTTCTGCACCATCATGATGGCCCCCGGGATCAGCGGCACGCAGATAAGCAGCACCGTGGCAACCCGCCAGGAGCCGCCAAAGCCGAACAGGAAGAACAGCGCGATAGGCGCGATAAAAGCATAGAAGAACTGCGGCATATACTGGCCGAAATAGCTTTCCAGCTGATCCACACCCTCCACCGATTCCTGTACCAGCTCCGCCGTGGCGACATGCTCCCGGTAGGCAGGGCCCAGCCGCAGGAGCTTGCTATAAATCTTTTCCCGCATCACTTGCTTGACCGTCCGGGAAGCCAGATAGCTCATGCGCGCGGCGCCCCGGGTGGTAAAGAAACGCAGCATGATGGTGCAGGCAATGATCAAGAGGGGCACGGTCAATTCCTCAAGGCCCCAGGCTTTTTCATACAGCTTTTGCACCGCCTGGGCGATGGTCACGATCATTACCGTATTCAGGCACAGCTCCAGGAACTGCAAAATGATGTTTCCGATGATGTACCGCCTGCTCTCCGGGCACATCTGCATTAACCGTTTGTCAAACATGCTGGCCGCATCCTTTCATGCTGTTTCTGTTTACACCGATAATACGAGCAGCGACGCAGCGTAGTAGATCACGGAAATCAGGTTCGTCCAGCCCCCTGAAACGATCACGCGGATGCCTTTGGGCAATCTTCCCACCGCGGGCTTTAAAAGGAACAGGATCCCCGGGCTTACAAGGAACATCCACCGGGGAAGCACGGTGTTGCCCGCCGCAATCAGGCAGATCAACAGAAGGAACCCTGCGCCTTCCCCGGCATACAGGATCAGGGGCAGCTTTTGAAAATACCGGGCGACGATATGCAGCGCGTTTCTGTATTTGTCGTCGCCCAGGAGCCCCAGATAGGAGCAATGGCTGTGATAAGCGCCCCCGGTGATGATGCCGAAGCAGGAAAGCAGGAAGGCGGCCGTGGCAAGCGCGCGCGACTGCTCGTTGGCAATCAAAACGATATGATAGAACCCCACGCAGTAGAAGAAAGCGGCGATGGGGCCGATCATCCCGGCGGCCATGATGCGCTTGGCAGGCAAACGCTTCATCACGTCAATGATCCCTTGGATTTTTTCTTCTTTGGAGCTTTTCGGGCCGTAGGAAAAATCCTCCGGGGTGTAATACAGCAGCATATCCCCGCTGAACATCAGCAGCGCCCCCAAAAGACCGACCCATATGGTTGCCATCATCATCCCATTTCCCTCCACGTGTTTCACATTTCTCTGATCAGTGGGATCTGCCGGTTATCATCCCGCTTGCTTTCCGGGAACACCGGCGCGCAGGCATAGCGGTGCATCATGCCCGTTTCCCTGCGCATGTGCAGCACCGCACCGCCCCGCTGATAGTTTTTTTGAATTGCGTCAGCGACGCAGGCACAGGCTTCCTCCACATAGAAAATATAGGTCTCCGGCGCATGGCGGAAATCCATTTTATCGGGATACAACGCATAGGCCGGCGTTTGCGGATCAGCCCGTATCACGCCGTCCATCATGAGCCTGAATGCTCCCTCCGATACCATCAGATCGTTTTTTTCCAGCTTCTGCGTCGTTCTCCACTCTGCTTCTGTTTCTGGGAAAGCAAAGGGAGAATTCATGATCAGGAGAGCCGGCATGGAAATCTGCGGCATCGCCGCGCCGCCGGGAATTGCGAAAAACCGGTTTATGGTTGTGATCCTCCGTTTACCGTGCTACAATAAAGGCGTCGGTCTGGAGCATAAAGACACATGCCGGTTGGCAGTCCGGCGCGGGAAACCGTAAGTAGCCCTCCCTCTCGTGGGTCGTCCCTTGCTCCATAAACGGACTGACAGAACGGGAGGGTGTGTGATGCCAGGCATTACACTAACGGTTTTCTTTGACGGCCAGTTCTGGGTTGGCATTTTCGAGCGGATAGACAACGGCAAACTGACAGTTGCGCGTGTTGTCTTCGGCGCGGAGCCCAAGGATCAGCAGGTACAGGAAATGGTACTGCGCGATTTTGATAGGCTCCGATTCTCTCCACCAGTGGAAGGAGTGAAAATGCAGACCATCGCATCCAATCCCAAGCGCAGGCAGCGACAGATTGCCCGCTCGAACGAAAAGGGTGTCGGAACCAAGTCCCAGCAGGCTATGCAGCTTGCTCAGGAGGAAGGCAAGGCTGCGCGGAAGGCGCGAACCAGGCAGCAGCGCGAGGCTGAAGAACAACGCAAGCATGATCTTCGGGTCGAAAAGAAGAAAGCCAAGCACCGCGGGCATTAGCCTGCACAGCGCCCGGAGCAATCCGGGCGTTTTTGCGCGTTTCAGCGGTCAGAAAGCGCGGAAAACGCCTGGGGCTTCGCGAAAACTGCATCCCGTTCTGCGGGAAATATTGATGTCCTTCGCACGGTTTTCGTGGCTGCCTCCATGGGTGGCCTTTTAATCGTTATACCAGTACCCCTTTTCATCCGTCTTTTTCGGATGCGCTTTTGCCGCCTCGGATTCGTCGCCCACGATCCAGTAATCGCAAATATCGGCGTGGGCGCAGGTATATTTCCTGATCAAGTGACCATGGATCATTTCCATGGCCGGATAGTCGCTGTTGCAGAACGCGGGCATGATATCAAGATATCCGTGGGCCTTGGCAAACTCCGCGATCGGGCAGCGTTCAAAGATATATTTGGGGCCGACATCCTGATCATACTTTTCTACCTTCATGATATACCCGGTGGGTTGCTTGGGATCGCAGTTGTATTTGGATTTTGCCGTGGCGCTGAACGCCATATGAAGGATCCGCCGGACAAGGGGCCTGTTGGCGTTCGCGACTTTCGCAAGGCCCTTGAACCCGGTCAAGAAAGCCTCGCAGTTCATATCATACAGCTCGTCCAGGTCAGGAGCATGGACAAGCGCTTCATAATAGGCAAAGATCATGATGCAGTCGTAGGTTCCGCCCGTACCATTGTGGGTATTCTTTTTTCCGCCAAGATAGGGCAGATCCTTCAAGAAATCCGTATACTGCCGCTGAACCTTTTTCCACATCTGCTCCGCGGCGGCGCCTTCGTATTTCTTTCCCAGATGCTCCTTGATGATTTTCTCCATCAGCGGCGAATACAGCACATGCTTCCTGAGGTCGATCTGCGATTCCACACTCATATTTTCCTCCAGCGCTTTCCGACGGGTTCAGCTTTTCAATGCTTTTCTTTTACCATTCCGCCAAGGCCTTTTTGAATTTCCCGTCAATGTCGATCCGGGTTTCCCGGCATTCCTTCGGGTGCTCGCGCCCCGCCCGGAACATGAGGGAAACCAATAGCCCGGACCCTACCGGCAATATCATTTTCAGCAGGGATTGCGGGAAGGCGAAGTGCGTTCCGTGCGCATAGAGCCAGCTTTCAAAGGCGCTGTCATGGGGCAGCCGGTTCAAGCGCTCCTCCATCCTGCGGATGTATTTGCAGGTATCCCACAGCACGTCGTCCTCCGCGCCGATGAAGATGAGCTTTCCGTGGATGTTTTCCACCTTGATCCTCTCTTCCTCCTGCACGGGGTGCCGCCGCTCGGATTCGTCAAACAGTTTCCGGGAAGCCACTTTATCGCCGCCCGCTTTGGATTCCTCCTGGATCTTTTTCCAGTATTCCGGATGCCGATACGCATATGGAAGATAAGGCAGCGGCTTGTTTTGCCAGGTCACGGAGGATTCGTTGTCGCCCGGCCGTTCGGCCATGCCGTCCTTGCCGTCCCGATAGAAGCCCTCCATGACAAAGTCCGACGGCGAGATCGCAACAGTCAGGGACAATTCCGGGTAGTAGGATGCCGCCAAAAGCGCCATCATCCCGGTGGTGGATGCGCCCATGACGCCCAGCTTGTCGCATCCCTGCGCTTTCATGAAGGCAATCGCCTTGCCAAACCGTTCCAGCGGATAGCTGTGATGGCCGTAATCCTTCTTGTCCGGCGACATGGCCATCACGTGAACCCCCTGCTGATTCAGCCATTTTGCACCGGTCGCCGCCATGTAGTCCTCCGAGCTGTCGCCCAGCATGACGATCATCCCTCTGCTGCTGTGAATGGGAGATGGATACCAGGCTCCGTTAAATCCATCGGCGTCAATTCTGAATACCCGTTTCTTCATAGCGGATCGTCCCCTTGATTCTTGATTACAAGCGCTTTCACTTTCTTCCCACCAGCGCCTTGGAATTGCCAAGCACCACCAGCTTTGCCTTGGCCTTGCTGCCGAAGATTTCCTCCGCCGTATCCACCAGCCGGACGTCGCTGAAGCCGGCGTCCCGCAGCTCCTGCATGAATGCCTTCATATCGCCATACATCCGGGGCTTCATATCGTCCTGCAGGGCAAACACGCCGCCCTTTTTCAGCACCCGAAGGCTTTCCTTCAGCAGCGCGTGCTTGTCAGGCGCGTTGGTGATGTTGTGGTACACATAGTTGCTGACGACGGCGTCAAAGGTCTCGTCCGGGAAATCCAGGTGATTGGCGTCCCCACGCTGGAAGGTGCAGCGGCTGCCTACGCCTTCCGACGCGGCGTTCTTTTCGCACAGGGCTTTGCTGTAGTTATAGACCGCGCCCCAGTAATCAATGCCCACCGCCCGGCTTTCCGGCCAGGTCAGCAGGGATCGGATCGTCAGCGCGCCGGAGCCGCAGCCCACCTCCAGCAGCGTCCCTTTTCCGTCAAAATCCAGGTGGGACAGCAGCACCTGATGCACTTTGGCCATCATTCCGCCGCCGGTGAAGGAATACTGCTTTCGGATCCACGCAAACCAGCAGGTGATCGCCGCCAGGGCAACCAGGATCACGCCGAATACGATGCCGAGAACCGGCAGATGAAAGACGAAGAACGAAAGGATCGTCAGCGCCGCCGCCAATGCGATCCCAGCCCCGAACATGTAGAATACCGGATTGGACATCCAGTTCCCATACTGCTCCCCGTGCGTTCCAATTGAAACGTTTGCCTGTTTCATATCATGAATGCTCCTTCCGTTAGTTTCACTTAACCGTGCGCTGAAGAAACAGCCTGCCGCCCAGCCATCCATCCTGGATCACCGCACTGCAGGCTGTTAGTCATCGCTTACTATTATACTTCATCAGCGTTGTCTTTTCAAGGTTTGCATCGTTTTTTCTGGTTTGTTCGGTCATTCAGCTCCGTTTCGCTTTTCTTGCCTGTGAAAGCGCCGGAACGTTCCGTTGCTTTCTCAAATTGCCGATCAAACTTTTTGGCGCCTTCCCGGCTCAGGTCATCCTCCATCAGCATACATTTTTCAATCAGATGCTTTTGAGCACAAAAATACCCGAAACCCTAAGGATTTCGGGCGTTGGTGCACCAACCGAATTCAAATCCGAACCAAAGCCTTCGTTTTCGATAGTCTCCTGTAGATCTTCAAAGGTGATCGTGGTCGTTCCTTCGTGGAAATTGAGGCCCAGCATCAGCTTGTCGTCATAGAGGAAGATGGCGTTCACAAAGGTGTCGATCAGCATTTTGCGATGGGACTGCTGGGTCATATCCAGTTTACGGAAACGATGCAGGAAGAAAGTGAGCTGCTCCGCCGTGTACCGGGGCTTCGCCATTTTCTCGCAGGCAATCTTGTTTTCAAGATCTTCTTTCGTTTTTTCCAGGGCTTCCAGGCGCTCTTTGGTGGAACGGGTCAGGATGCCCTGCTGGATGGCGTTCAGCATATTTTCGATGCTGATGTTGGTCTCCCGCAGTTCCCGTTCATAACCCAGCCGTTTTTTGTCACCCCGGAGAAAGAGACTTTGCCGGGTGATTTCAAATGAGGAGGAGAAATAAACTGTCAGTAACGATTTCAAAGGTGATTTTTCTCAAAACCGTTACCTTGAACGGTTCAGCTTTGGGCGAGGGAATAGATTGGATCAATCGTAAAAGCTGTGGTGTATCGGCAACATCGGTCATCCTGCGCCTTCCATCCGCAGCCGTCATTTTCAAAGCGTGACAATTTGTCACGGTTTGATTTCCTTCCGCTTTCAGACGTTGTTTTATATGCCCTCATATAAAAACCTCCATATTACAAAATATATTTTTCCATTCAAGTCAGAAAAGAGTGTTTATTTCAGAGTCATTGTTTGTCAGACAACTTTTCTATATTGATATATTCATCCGACTTTTTACCTTCATTATATCATTAGGTTTGATATTCTTCAATATATTCTATTTATTATAGTCAACTGAGGATGATTTGTAATTACTATTTACCCGGACCTTTTTGCCTGTAACGACTCCATCGTGGACGAGAAGTGGGGTTTCTCTCCATGCCATTATCGAAGTATTCATAATGAAAGAAAAGAAATAATCCGAACCCGTCTCCAATTTTGAAGATCTGGTTCGGATTATATTGGTTTGGTGCGCCATCAGGGACTCGAACCCGGGACACCCTGATTAAGAGTCAGGTGCTCTACCAACTGAGCTAATGGCGCATGGGGGAGCGTCAAGTGAGGAACTCCCCAAGTTGTAGCGGGTGATGGGAATCGAACCCACATAGCCAGCTTGGAAGGCTGGAACTCTGCCATTGAGTTACACCCGCATGGGAGAGACCCAGGGATTGAATGGAGCGGTAGACGAGG
>JAFUXH010000003.1 GCA_017470945.1 Clostridia bacterium
CCAGCCGGGAGGAATACATCGCCAATTACATCTCCACCATCCGCATGCTGGCCAAGCACGGCGTCAAGGTGATCGTGTACAACTTCATGCCGGTGTTCGACTGGCTGCGCACCGACCTGGCCCGGGTGATCCCGGAAGACGGCAGCAACAGCCTGTACTTTGACGAAAAAGACCTGGGTGAAATGGGCCCCGTCGAAATCGTGCGCAAGACCGCCGAGGAGAGTCATGGCTTCACCCTGCCCGGCTGGGAGCCGGAGCGCCTGGCCCTGCTGGAAAAGACCCTGAAGCAGTACGAAAACATCGGCCCGGACGACCTGCGGAAAAACTTCAAGTATTTCCTGGACGCCGTGATCCCGGTCTGCGAGGAAGTGGGCGTCAAAATGGCCTGCCATCCCGACGACCCCGCCTGGCCCATCTTCGGCCTGCCCCGCATCACCCACAGCCAGGATGATTTCGATAAAATGGTGAAGCTGCACGACAGCCCCGCCAACACCCTGTGCCTGTGCACCGGTTCCCTGGGCAGCAACCCGGACAACGATATCCCCGCCATCATTCGCCACTTTGGCGAAATGAACCGCATCGGGGCCATGCACGTGCGCAATGTAAAATACCTGGGTTACCATCACTTCCGGGAGGCGGCCCACCTGAGCAGCACCGGCGACCTGGACCTGTATGAAATTGTCAAGGCCATTTACGATACCTGCCCCGACACCTACATCCGACCCGACCACGGCCGCATGATCTGGGACGAGCAGGGCCGCCCCGGCTACGGCCTGTACGACCGGGCCCTGGGCGCGGCCTACATCAACGGCCTGTGGGAGGCCATCGACAAAGAGGCCAAACGCGGCTGAGGAGGAAAGCGCCATGAAAGTGAACCTGAAATCCCTGGAGCAGCGGGCCGGCTGGGAAAAGGCCGGCGTGCGCCTGCCCCAATTCGACGTCGCCGCCATGCGGGAAAGCACGAAAAACGCCCCCGTGTGGGTGCATTTCGGCGCGGGCAATATTTTCCGGGCCTTCATCGCGGCGCTGCAGCAGCGCCTGCTGGATCAGGGCGAGACGGATAAGGGCATCATCGCCGCCGATACCTTCGACGTCGACAACATCCGCATGATCTACGGCGGGTACGACAACCTGACCATGAGCGTCACCCTGAACGCCGACGCCACCATCGACAAGGAAATCATTGCCTCCGTGGCGGAAGCGCTGGTGGCGAAGCCCTCGGAAAGCGCCGATTACGCCCGGATGCAGGCGATCTTCGCCGCCCCCACGCTGCAGATGGCATCCTTCACCATCACGGAAAAGGGCTACGCCCTGCGGCAGATCGACGGCAGCTACCTGCCCGTGGTGGCGGAGGATCTGCAAAGCGGCCCCGCCGCGCCGCGCCACGCCATGACCATCGTGACCGCCCTGCTGTATCACCGCTATGAAAACGGCAAAGCGCCCCTGGCGGTGGTGAGCATGGATAATTGCAGCCACAACGGCGAAAAGCTGCAAAGCAGCATCGTCGAGGTGGCGAAGGCCTGGCAGGAAAAGGGCTTCGTGCCGGCGGATTTCGTTCGCTGGCTGACCGATGAAAAGCAGGTGTCCTTCCCCTGGAGCATGATCGACAAGATCACCCCCCGCCCCGCCCCCGCCGTGCAGCAGATGCTGACCGACGCCGGCATCGAGGAAATGGCCCCCATTCAAACCCCCCACGGTACCTTCGTGGCCCCCTTCGTCAACGCCGAAAAGCCCCAGTATCTGGTGGTGGAGGATCTATTCCCCAACGGCCGGCCCCCGCTGGAAAAGGCCGGGGTGTATTTCACCGACCGGAACACCGTGAATGAAACCGAGCGCATGAAGGTGACCACCTGCCTGAATCCTTTGCACACCGCCCTGGCGGTGTACGGCTGCCTGCTGGGCTACACCCTGATCTGCGACGAAATGAAGGATGCGGATCTGGTGCGTTTGGTGCGCCGCCTGGGCTACGTCGAGGGCCTGCCGGTGGTCACCGATCCCAAAATCCTGAGCCCCAAGGCGTTCATTGACGAGGTGGTGGAGCAGCGCTTGCCCAACCCCTTCATGCCCGACGCGCCTCAGCGCATCGCCACCGATACCTCCCAGAAGGTGGGCATCCGCTTTGGCGAAACCATCAAGAGCTATGTGGCGTCCGGCCGCTCCATGGACGGCTTGGTCGCCCTGCCCCTGGCCATCGCCGGGTGGCTGCGGTACCTGCTGGGCGTCGACGACGAGGGCAGGGAGATGCCCCTGTCCAGCGATCCTTTGCTGGCCGATCTGCAAAAGCAGCTGGCGGGCATTGCCCTGGGCCGGCCCGACACCGTGGGCGATAAGCTGCGGCCCATCCTGCAAAACGCCCTGATCTTCGGCAGCGATTTAACGAAGCTGCCCCTGGGCGCGCGCATCACCCAGTACTTCCTGGAGGAGATCGCCGGCCCAGGCGCCGTGCGGTCCACCCTGAAAAAATACCTGGCGGAAGCTTAAAGGAGGAATGAACCGTGAATGACATGATGAAAAAGCTGCAAAAAATCGGCATCGTGCCGGTGGTGGTGCTCAACGACGTCAAGGACGCCCTGCCCCTGGCGGAGCGCCTGGTGCGGGGCGGCCTGCCCTGCGCCGAGGTGACCTTCCGCACCGCCGCCGCCGAGGAATCCATCCGTCAAATGGCCAAGGCGTACCCCGATATGATCATCGGCGCCGGCACCGTGCTGACCTGCGAACAGGCCGACCGGGCCATCGACGCGGGGGCAAAATTTATCGTCAGCCCCGGCTTCAACCCCAAGGTGACGGAATATGTGCTCAAAAAGGGCGTGCCCATGACGCCCGGCGTGTGCACCCCCACCGAAATCGAAGCGGCCTTGCAGTTTGATTTGGACGTGCTGAAATTCTTCCCGGCCGAGCCCAGCGGCGGCCTGAAGATGATCAAGGCCCTGGCCGCGCCCTACGTGGGGCTCAAGTTCATGCCCACCGGCGGCATCAGCGCCGCCAACGTGCGGGATTACCTGGCCTACGACCGCATCGTGGCCTGCGGCGGCAGCTGGATGGTCAGCGGCAGCCTGGTGAAGGAAGGCAAATTTGACGAGATCGAAGCGCTGGTCAAAGAAGCGGCGGACATCGTAAAAGAAATCAGGGGGTAAGGAAAAATGAGTGGAAAGATCGTAACCTTCGGTGAAATCATGCTGCGCCTGAAGAGCCCCGCCTACGAGCGGCTGATGCAGAGCCCGGTGCTGGAAGCCACCTTCGGCGGCGGCGAAGCCAACGTCAGCGTGTCCCTGGCCAATTACGGGCTGGACACCGCCTTTGTAACCGTGCTGCCCGACAACGATATCGGCAAGGCCTGCATGCGGGAACTGCGGGGCTTCGGGGTGGATACCTCCAAGATCGTGTACAAGCCCGGCCGCATGGGCATCTATTATCTGGAAACCGGCGCGGTGCAGCGCCCCAGCAAGGTGATTTATGACCGGGCCGGCAGCGCCATCGCGGAAGCGGACGCATCCGACATCGATTGGGACAAGGCGTTTGAAGGCGCCTCCTGGTTCCACATCACCGGCATCACCCCCGCCATCAGCCAGGGCGCGGCGGATCTGTCCCTGGCCGCTGTGAAGGCCGCCAAGCGGCTGGGCCTGCACGTGAGCTGCGACCTGAATTACCGCAAGAACCTGTGGAAGTACGGCAAGACCGCCGATCAGGTGATGCGGGAATTGGTGAAATACGTCGACACCGTGATCGCCAACGAGGAGGACTTCCAGAAGGCCCTGCTGCTGAAGGCCGAAAGCGCCGGCAGCGTGGAGGAGGGCGAATTGAACCTGGATAATTACAAGGCTATCGCCCAACTGGCCATGGACACCTTCCCCAACATCCAGCGGGTGGCCATCACCCTTCGGGAAAGCAAGAGCGCCAACCACAACGATTGGAGCGCCTGCCTGTACAACGGCAAGGAATTCTTCGTTTCCCGCAAATATAAGATCACCGATATCGTGGACCGCGTGGGCGGCGGCGACAGCTTCGGCGGCGGCCTGATCTACGGCCTGAACACCTACGGCAGCGAAAAGGACGCCCTGGAATTCGCCGTGGCGGCCTCCTGCCTCAAGCACACCATCCCCGGCGATTACAACCGCATGAGCGTTGCCGAAGTGGAAAGCCTGATGAAGGGCTCCGGCTCCGGCCGCGTGCAGCGATAAGGAGCAAGCGCCATGAAAGCATTTATGGATCGGGATTTCCTGCTGAATACCGAAACGGCCAAAACGCTTTACCACGAGGCGGCGGAAGCGTGCCCCATCATTGATTATCACTGCCATCTGAGCCCCCGGGAAATTTACGAGGATATCCGCTATGACAACATCACCCAGGTGTGGCTGGGCGGCGATCACTATAAGTGGCGGCTGATGCGGTCCGCCGGCGTGCCGGAAAAATACATCACCGGCGACGCCAGCGACTATGAAAAATTCCAGAAGTACGCCGAGGTGCTGGGCAAGGCCATCGGCAATCCCCTGTACCATTGGAGCCACCTGGAGTTGCGCCGGTTCTTCGGCTACGACGGCGTGCTGAACAAGAACACCGCCGAGGAAGTGTGGAAGTTGGCCAACGCCAAGCTGCAAAGCGAGGGCTACACCAGCCGGGGCCTGATCCGCATGAGCAACGTGGATACCATCTGCACCACCGACGACCCCATCGATTCCCTGGAGTGGCACGAAAAGCTGGCGGCGGACGGATCCTTCCCCGTCACGGTGCTGCCCGCCTGGCGGCCCGACAAGGCCATGAACATCGAAAAGGAAACCTGGCTGGATTATCTGGCTCAATTGGAAAAGGCCGCGGGGATGAAAATCCAATCCTTCGCCGATCTGAAGCGGGCCCTGCGCAACCGGCTGGATTTCTTCGCCGCTCACGGCTGCACCCTGAGCGACCATGGGCTGAACTACGTGATGTACGCGCCGGCGTCGGAGGAGGAAGTGGAGGCGGTGTTCGCCGCCCGCCTGCAGGGCATCCTGCCCTCCCCCCAGGAGGAAGTGATCTACAAATTCGCCTATATGACCTTCCTGGCCACCGAATACCACGACCGCAGCTGGGTGATGCAATTGCATTACGGCTGCCGGCGGGATAACAACCCCACGATGTTCCGGCAAATGGGCCCCGATACCGGCTTCGACTGCGTGGATAATACCGCCCCCTCCACCCAGACGGCGGCGTTCCTGGGCAATTTGCAGGATCAGGGCAAGCTGCCTAAGACCATCCTGTATTCCCTGAACACCAACGACAACGCCGCCATCGATACCATCCTGGGCTGCTTCCAGAGCGACGAGGCGGTGGGCAAGATCCAGCACGGCAGCGCCTGGTGGTTCAACGATCACTTCGACGGCATGAGCGAGCAGATCAAATCCCTGGGCAATCTGGGCTACCTGGCGGGCTTCGTGGACATGCTCACCGACAGCCGATCCTTCCTGTCCTACCCCCGGCATGAATACTTCCGCCGCATCCTGTGCCGCATCTTCGGCGAATGGGTGGAAAACGGCTTCTACCCCGAGGATATGGATACGCTGAAGGAAATCGTTCGGGATATCAGCTACGGCAACGCCAAGCGGTATTTCAACTTCGCGAAGAAATAATGCACCTCTCCCTTTCGCGGGCAGCCTAAACCCGTGGAAGGGCATAAGCAAAAAGCCTGTGATCTGACCGCGCGTCAGCGTCACAGGCTTTTTTTCATGGCAAAATCTGAATGTCCGTTCCAAGCGGCGTCAAGCCGTACAGGCTGGCGGCCGCGTCATCATTCAGGGCAATGCAGCCAGCCGTCCAATCGCCGGCCGTTCCGCCGCCGTGAATGTAGATTTCCCCGCCCAGGGCGGTGCCCCACGGCGGGCGTTCCCGGCGGGCCGCCCGATCCCGGATGCAGGCGATCAGCCCTTCGTCGGCCCTCGCCGTCCGGGCGTCGGCTTCGTTGGGATAGCTGATCCCCAGGGCGGGGCCGAATTTCCCCACCTTTTTCAGGCACACGAAATACCGTCCCTCCGGCGTGCGGCCGTCCCTCGCCCGCGATTTGGGCCCGACGGGAGCGGAGCCCAGGGCGATGGGGGCGGAAAAAAGCGGCTGATCCCCGTCCAGCAGCGTCAGGCGCCGGGCGGCTTTTTCGATCACGATGCGCATCACATGAACAACGTCAGCAGCAGCGGGGCGAATACCGCCGGCAGCAGATTGCCCACCGGCAGGTGCTCCTTGCGCAGCATGTTGATGCCCACGCCGATGATCAGCACCCCGCCCACGGCGCTCATTTCAGCAATGACCCGGCTGGTCAGCAATGGCGCGACCACCTGGGACAAAAGGGCGATGCTGCCCTGATAGATGAACACCGATACCGCCGACAGCATCACCCCGGCCCCCAGGGTGCTGGCGAACACGATGCTGATCACCCCGTCCAGCACCGATTTGGCGAACAGGGTGCTGTGGTCCCCCCGCAGGCCGGAATCCATGCTGCCCACGATGGCCATGGCCCCCACGCAGAACATCAGCGACGCGGTGACAAAGCCCTTGCCGAAGGTGCCGTTTTCTTCCGCGGCGAATCGCTTTTCCAGCCGCTGGCCCAGGCGGTCCAGCCGTTCCTCGATTTTCAGCAGCGCGCCGATCACCGCCCCCAGCACCACCGATAAAATGACCAGCATTTCGCTTTCCGTGCCCAGCGCGCCCTTCATGCCGATCAGGATGGTGCACAGCCCCACCCCGGCCATCAGCGCGTCCTGTATCCTTTGGGGCAGGCCCTTGCGCAAAAGCAGGCCCACGAGCGTGCCCAGGATAATGGCCCCGGCGTTTACCAGCGTTCCAATCATCGCGCGTCCTCGCTTCCGTATTCTTTCAAGAAATTAGTATATCACTTTTGTCAAGTCCTGGAAAATCAGGCATAACAGGCCAGAGATGAGGGCATGGACCAGCCGAAGGCACAGCAGCGTGCGGAGCTTCAGCCCGCTTTCCTGCCAGAAGGCGAAATTCTGCATCAGCAGCGACAGCCCGCCGAAGGAGCACGCGGCGCACAGGAGCGGCACGGTATAGGGCCCGTTCAGGGCGATCAGGGCCCGAACGCCGGCGGTCACTTCCAGGGCGCACTGCAGGGCGGCAGACGCCTGCGGCGGCAGCCCCGGCAAGACGCACCGCGCCATCCGCGCGGCCACGCAGCCCAGCATCATGCACAGCGCCACCGTGCACAGGGCCAGGGCGCTTTCCCGCAGCGCCGCGCCCAGCGGCAGGGGATCGGCAACAAATCGCGTTTTGCCGCCGTCGCCCCGGATGCACAGCCCCAGCAGCAGCGCCCCCGCAACGTGGCAAATCAGGATCAGCCGCCCCGCCGCCGGGTTCTCGAGCCACCCGCTCACCGTGCCCAGGAAAAACATGGGGCTCATGGTGCCCGTCATGGCGGCGAAACGGGCGGCGCGCGCCGGCGGCAGGGGCTGCAGCAGCCGGGCCCCGCCGGGGGAGCCGCACAGCCACGCCAGCGCCACCCGCAGCCCGACGCCGCCCGCCACCCGGCTGGTGATCATCAGCATGCAGGCCATGAACGGCCCCAGCACCGGCGCCACCGCCCGGGCCCACAGGGTCAGGCCCTGCCAGGCGGCCTCCGCCGCCGCCCCGGGATACACGATCATGGCCCCCGCCAGCGCCCCAAACGCCGCCGCGCTCCACCGGTTCACGCCCATCACCTCGGAAAATTATATCGCGTCTGCCATGAAAACATGCAAAAAAACAGAACCGCCCGGGACCCGGAGCGATTCTGCTTGGATCGTCTCTATGGACTCTTCTTTTGAACGCATGGAAGAATGTCAACCCATGGCGAGCCCGCAGCCGCTGTCATCCTTTCTTTGCCTGCGGATCGTATTCCGGTTCGCAAACCCCTCATTTTTCGATTTCGTGAATCAGCTTCAGCACCGCCTCGGTGCCGTCGGCGGCGGGGGCGTCGGTCAGGCTGCGGATCAATGTATCCTTGCTTTGCATCAGGGCGTGCAGGGCGGCGGTAAGGGAATCGGCGGTCATATTCTCCTGCAGCAGCACGTGGCAAAGCCCCCGCTGGCGGAAGGATTCGGCGTTGAGGATCTGGTCGCCCCGGCTGGCCCCCTTGGGATAGGGCACCAGCAGCATGGGCTTTTTCAGCGCCTGGAATTCACAGATGGCGTTGCTGCCCGCCCGGGACAGCACGATATCCGCGCAGGCCATGATATCGGGCAGCTCCTCCGACAGGAACTCGAATTGCCGATAGCCAGGCAGGGCGTTCAGGCTCTCATCCAAATTGCCCTTGCCGGTCAGGTGCACCACGTCCATATCGGGCAGCAGCTGGGGCAGGGCCGCCCGCAGGGCCTGGTTGACGCTTTGGGCGCCGATGGAGCCGCCCATCATCATCAGCACGGGTTTATCGCCGGCAAAGCCGCACAGGCGCAGGCCCTTTTCCCGGCTGCCGGCAAACAGCTCCGGCCGCATGGGGGTGCCGGTGCACACCGCCTTATCGCCCAGGCGCTTGGCGCACTCCGGGAAGGTGGTGGCGATGCGCTTGGCGAATTTCCCGCAGATCTTGTTGGCCAGGCCGGGGGTCAGATCGCTTTCGTGGCACAGGGTGGGCACCCCATGCAGCCACGCGCCCACCACCACCGGCACCGATACGAACCCGCCCTTGGAAAAGCACACGTCGGGCTTCAATTTTCCCATCAGCCGGGCGGATTGAAAAGCCCCGGCGATCACCCGAAAGGGATCGGTGAAATTTTTCCAATCGTGGTACCGGCGCAGCTTGCCGCTTTTCACGCTGTGGTAGGTCACCCCCGGCAGCGTCATCATTTTATGCTCGATGCCTTCCTCGGTGCCGATGTAGTGCACCTCGTAGCCCGCCTGCAGCAGGTGGGGCAGCAGGGCCAGGTGGGGGGTCACATGCCCCGCGGTGCCGCCGCCGGTCAATACGATACGCTTCAATTTCCTTGCCTCCCTTGACGCTTCTTCCGTTTCATTATATCACAGCCCGGGCGGGATATTCAATGCCCGCCGCTATCCCCGGTGGTTCCGGTTGGGCCCCCGCAGGAAATCGCCCGCCTCGGCGGGGTGGGGCAGGGGGATGATCACCCGCTGCCCGGCGATGGACACGGTGTCCACCGCGGCCCCGGTATCAGCCAGGGTGATGCCCTCCACCCGGAAGGGAAACACCCCGGCGGGGCACAGCAATTCCAGCGTATCCCCCACGTAAAAGCGGTTTTTCAATTGCAGGGTGGCCAGGCCGTTTTCATAGGCCTCCACCTGGGCCACATATTCCATCTCCTGGGTAAAGCCGGCGGCCCCCGCCATGGGAGCGGGCGGGCCAAAGTAAAAGCCGGTATTGAAAGGCCGGTGGCTGGCCTTGCGCAATTCCCCTTCCAATTCGGGCAGCAAGGCGCGGTAGGCTTCTTCGCCGGCGGCGTAAGCATCCAGGGCCCGGCGGTAGGCCCCCACCACGGTGGCCACGTAGTATTCCGTTTTCATCCGGCCCTCGATCTTCAAGCTGGCGATCCCGGCGTCGATCAGCGCGGGCAGGTGGGAAAGCATGTTCAAATCGTAGGCCGACAGCAGGTAGGTGCCCCGCCCGTCCTCCTCGATGGGCCAGTACTCCCCCGGGCGCTTTTTTTCCACCAGGGCGTATTCCCAGCGGCAGGGCTGGGCGCAGGCCCCCCGGTTGCCGCCCCGGCCGGTCAGGTGGTCGCTGAGCATGCAGCGGCCGGAGTAGCTCATGCACATGGCCCCGTGCACGAAGGCCTCCAATTCCAAATCGGCGGGCAGCTTTTGCCGAAGGTCGCAAATCCGTTGCAGCGATAACTCCCGGGCCAGCACGATACGCCGGGCCCCCTGCCGGGCGTAAAAAGAGGCCGCCTCGCTGTTCAACGTGTTGGCCTGGGTGCTGATGTGCAGCGGCAGGGCGGGTGCCTCCCGCCGCAGAGCCAGGAAAGCCCCCAGGTCGCTGACCAGGGCGGCGTCGACCCCCATATCCGCCGCCCGGCGGGCGGTATCGATCAGGGCGGGAAATTCCTCCTCATAGGGCAGCGCGTTCAGCGTCAGGTAAAATTTTCTGCCCCGCTGATGAACGTAAAGCAGCGCCTGGGCCAATTCCTCCCAGGTGAAATTTCCGGCAAAGGCCCGCAGGCCGAAGGCGGGCAGCGCGCCGTACACCGCGTCCGCCCCAAAGCGGATGGCGGCCTTCAATTGCGCCATGCCCCCGGCGGGGGCCAGCAATTCAGGCATAGGCACCTCCCCAACGATGAAATAAAGAAAGCCCGCTGTTATTATATGCGTTTTTCTATCGGCCGGCAAGGTATATTTGTTCATTTTCCGGGCACCCTGAGAAGGAAGGGAGGGGATGGCCCGTGCGGAAATGGATGGGCGTGCTGCTGATCTGGGCGGCGCTGTGCGGCGTCGCGTGGCAGGATCAGGCAAGATGGGAACCGGTATGGTGGGGCGTGCTGGACGAAAGCGCCATCGAAATGGCCGCCGAGGAAGGAGAAGCGCCCGCGGAGGACGAAACGGTGACCTTCACATTCCCCTGGCTGACCCTGCTGCTGGAATGGATCAGGCTGTGATCCTCCATTTCATACCGAACTCAATTCAGCATTGCAACAAAAAACCAGATAACAAACACTGTCATCCCGAGTGGAGCGAAGCGGAATCGAGGGATCTGAAAGCTGGCTGAACAAGCCGTGCCAGATCCCTCCGCTTCCTTCCGCCTTTGGCTTCCTTTCGGTCGGAATGACAGCGTTTGTTATCTGGTATTTATTTTGATTCTGAATTGAGTTCCGTATGGCGCCAGATTTTCGCGCCAGCCCTTTGCGCTACAGAGGAGAGCCTTGGACGGCGGTCAATCCGCCGTTCGGTCCAGATAGAAGGTGATCAATTCATCGAACATTTCCTGCGTGTAGGTCAATTGGCCGTTGTCGCAGCGCTGCATCGTGATCACGGTGAATTCCTCGCCAAAGGCGGGATAGAGGGGGTTGGGGGCGCGCAGGGTCAGCGCGCCGTTTATGAATTCCGCCGCGTATTCCGTCGCGACGGCCTCATCCCCCTGGCCGGAGGTTTCAACGGCCCTGCCCGCTTCGATGGCGAAGGCGTGATCCATGCCCAGCATGGAGGCGGGCACGACGGCCCCGTCCATCAGCAGGCCGGTCACCTGCCACACGCCGGCAAAGGCCGCTTCACTGTCGGCAGGCACGACGGCCGGCAGCGCGAAGGCTTCGGGCGCATTCTGGCTGAACAGGCCGACCGCGCCGCCCAGATCCGTGCTGAGGATCCCCTCCGCCCAGGCAAAATCCGCCGTTTCTCCCTCCAGGGTAACGGTCACGCCGTTTTCCGTCAGGGCCCAGCCGCCTTCGCTTTCCTCGGTTTCGCCCCCTTGATCGGTAGTGATCCTCGCGCTGCCATCCTCATTCAAAAGAACGGTGATGCCCATGCCCAGGGCGGCGGGGTCCAGGCGGGATTCGCCCAGCTGCACCTCGTACATATACCAGGTACCGGCGGGGGAAGCATCGGCCTTTTCCTCAGCGGCGGGCGCTTCCTTCGCTTCCTCCGGCGCGGGGGCCGGGGGCAGGGTGCGGCAATGATCGATCAGGGCATCCCGCCAATGCTGGCTCAGCACTTCGGATACGATTTCAGGGTGATCCGGATACAGGAAGGCCAGCAGGTCATTCTCCTTGTCCATCAGCTCATCCAGGGCAATGCGGCCCTGGGCGATCAGCGGGCGCAGGTCGTCACCGGCGGCCATGTACCGCGCGGTGGTATCCATATCCAAGGCGCCCTGGTACAGGCGGCCGGCCCGGGTGAAGGCCGCGGCCTGGGCCTCGGGGGTGTAGGCGCCGGCCATCAATTCCTCGATGATATCCTGGGTTTTCCCGTGCTCGGCGCACAGCAGGCTGGTGACGATCACGTTGCCATCCGATGCGATTTCCTCCAGGCGCTGGCAAAGCGCAACGTCGCCGCTGACGGACAGGCGGTCATACCCATGGCCGAACCGGCTGTCGGGCCGGGCCTCGGGGGCGTTGTGAACGGCGTAACACAGCGCGCAGGTTTGCCGCATCAGCAATTCGGCGGCCCACTTCACGGCCAGGTGGGGCTGATCGGGCCACTGCGCCGTCAGAAGCGCCTGCTGGGCGTTCACATAGGCGTAGAACGCGGCGCGTTCCTGGGCCACAGCCGTGCGGGCGTCGCCGGTGGAGGCATCCATCAGCGCCTGATATAGCTCGTCCAATTCCGTTTTCCACAGATTCGCGACGGTGTTCCAGCCGTTCCGGGCAAAGGAGGGATCCTCCCGATCCTTCATGGTGTTGCTCCGGGTGCGCTCCCAGGCCTCGGCGTGGTCGGCGCACAGGGTCAGGGTGTATTCCGCCGCGCCGTCGCCCAGGCCGGTCAGGGTCAGAACGCAGCTGTCGCCCAGGCCGGGCGTCACGCCGCCAAAGGGCTCGTCGGGATCGATGGGGGCTTCCCCGGTGCGGCTGACCACAATGTTGGAATATACGGGCACGCCGGTCTTATTCGGCGCGGTGAAGAGGGCGTAGGCGCTGTTGCGCACCTGGCCCGCCTGCGCGTCGGCGGCAGTGACGGTGTACTTGTAGGGAAAGGTCTTGCTGTCGCCCGGCTGGAAGGTGGAAGAAGAGGCAAAGCCGCTGAAGGTGACGGAATCATTCAGCACGTCATACAAGCGCACATCCGTCAGGGTTTCAGCGCCTACGTTGGTATAGGTCAGCCTGTAGGCGATGGTTTCGCCCTCCACGTAGTATTCCCCGTTGGCGGGGACGCTCGTTTCCTCCTTCGTGAGAGCGAGCGCCGCCCACGCCTGTTCCTTGCCGGCGGGCTGGGATTCATAAGCGATATTCTGCCGTTCCTCGCCCCCGGCGGTGACGGCGGTGATCAGGGCGGCGTCATCCACCGCCTGGATGGCCACGTCGATGGAATCGACCGTATACAGGTAAACGAAGGAATCCCCTTCACCGGGGAGAAGCGTGCCGCCCTGGAGCAGATAGCCGCCGGGGGCTGCGCTGATCCACTCGGCCTGGGCGTCGTGCACGGCCACGTTGTAGAGCGTTTCCTCCGCGCTGTTTTCCCAGGAAACGCGGATATGGAACTGCTCGTTTTCCACGTAGAAGGCTCCGTTCTGGGGCGGCTCAACGTACTCGATCTTCACCTGCACCCCCGCGGTTTTCTGTTCCGCGGCGGTGTACGCCACCACAGGATCGCTGGCCTGGGACAGGGTATTGCCCGACACCGGGTCCGTCCACACGGCGGAAGCCACGTTGTACACCTGGCCGTTCAGCACATCCTGCTCGGCGACGGTATAGCGGTAGCCGTTCGATACAGTGCGGCTTTCCATGGGCTCAAGGTTGGTCAGCGTATCCAGATCGCCGGGGCCGATCAGCCCATCCAGGATGGCCAGGGAGGGGATCGCAATGGAGCTCACATTGGTCACGGTGACGGCGTAGGAAATTTCCTCGCCCAGGTGATACCCGGCGGGATCGGCCGGCTGGCTCAAAATGACTTTGCTGACGCGCACAGCGGTGGCGTCGGGGATCTTCCAGCCCTCGGCTTTCTGCGTCACTTTGTGGGTCAGGGCTTGCAATGTGCTGTCGTAGGGCTGGCCGTTTCCTTCGCCCCGCGCCTGGAAGGCGACGTGCAGCAGGCCGTCCATGGCGTCCACGTCCGCTTCGCTGTACACATGGCCGTAGGGCTGGTTGACGGGCGTGCCGCCGGGAAGCAGCGTGACGCCGCCCAGGTCGATGCTGTCATTGCCATCGGGCAGGGTGACAAGGATGCTGTGCAGCGTGCAGGGGCCCTCGCCCACGTTGCTCACCGTGAGGGTATATTGCACCTCCGGCGTGTTGCCCATGCCGTCAAAGTGCAGGGGCTCCTCGGTCCAGGCGGCGGCCACCAGCTTGATCACCGGCTCCCCTTCCGCCTCCTTTTCCGGCTCGTGGGTCACGATAACGGGGTCGGGATCGGGGAAAGTGAACACAGGGCCGTCGTCCGTTTCGGGCTGGGGCTCCGCCTCTGCGGCGGCCGGGGCCACCTTCAGCACCAGCGTCACCTCGTCCTCCACCTGCAAGTCGTTCCCATCCTTGTCGGTGTATTTGCCGATCACCTTGATGGGCAGGTGATCGTAGCCATCGCCGGAATCGTGGATGAAGTGGGTGAAATCATTGGCGTCGTCCACGCCGTTGCCGAAGAAGTGGGAAGGCTCCACCGGGCCGCCATAGCTGCAGAGGGCGCCATCCAGATAGGTATATACGATATCGAAGGTCACGTTGCCGCTGTTCAAGCCATAAAACAGGACCCGGATCGCCTGGCCCTCGGTATATTCGGACTGCTGCCAATCCTCCTTCACGTCGCCCAGGGCGGCGATGCGGGCGTCAGGCGCTTCCTCTTCCTCCGGCTCGGGGGCGGGCGGCGCTGCATGCAGGGGGATCTCCGCCTGCTTGGACGCCACATAATCGAGCCACACGCCTTCGGGCATATCGTCCGAATGGGCATGCACCCCCTCCGGCAGATCGGCGTAAGCGGTCCATGCCAGGGTGAATTCGCCCTTTTCCGCGTCCGTCTCCGTGACGGTGTAGTGATATTCCAGGCTTGCCTTGCCCTCCGCGTCCAAATCGCCTATTTTCTTGGCGGGTTCCACCTGATGATGATCGTTGGTGAAATTGACGTCGGTGCCGGTCAGCGGGACGCCGGTTTGATTTTCCACCTCCACCGTGAAATCCAATGCATCGCCGGGGGCGTATACGGCTTTTTCGGGGCTGGTCTGGGCCGCGGTCACCGTAAGACTCAGGGGATCGACAACAGGCGCAGCCTCCGTTTCTTTTGAGGCGATGGGCAGATACAGCACCACGTCCTCCGCCCGGACCCACATGGCGTCCGATGGAATGGCGCCGGTACTCTCCTTATACTCGGGCTCCATCACGCCCGACGCGCTGAAGACCACGCGGCAATTGCCGTCGCCGGTATCGCGCACCTGAATGTGCGTGGTGCTCGCATTGGTGAACTCGTGGCTGTCCCCACCAGGCAGGACCAGCAACCACAAGTGATCGGGCGAATTGGCGTCGTTTTCCACCGCGACGCGATACAGGGGCGCAACGCCGCTGTTGATCACATACACCCTGCATACCACCGTTTCGCCTTCCTCGTACGCGGCCTTGATGTTTTCCGGTGCGACCTGAACCAGCAAGGTCAGCCCGCCGTCTGACAATTTGTAGCCGGACGAGGTTTCCACGGCGTTCTTGGTGGGGATCTTCGGGATGGCGGTTTGCTCCGGCGAAGGGGGCATTTCCTCGCCCCCGCCGGCGCCCACCGCGGGCACGATCTCCACGAACACGAAGCAATCGTCGCCCCACTGGGTGCCCTCATAGCTATCAGGATCGTAATAGGTGACGATGTTGCCAAAGAGCGCGAAGGTGCGGTCGCTTTCCCCCGGGCCGTCATAGAAAACGCCGTCCTCCGTGATGCCGAACAGCAGACCCTGATCGTACATCTCCCGGGTGATTGTCACGCTTTCCGTCCAGGTATAGCTTTCCCCCGCGCCAAGGGTATCGGGCAGGTAGGGGATGCTGCGGTTGTTATCGTCATCCTCCACCTTGCTCAGGGCCACCGGGCCCAGGTTGGCCACCGTCCAATTCAGATCAACGGTTTCGCCCACCATGTATAAGCGCTCGTCAAATTGGCAGGAAAGGCTGATCCCCAGGCCGTCGGTGGGCAGCGTGATCTCCACCACCACGAGCCACTCGTCGGCAGCCTCGTTGTCGCCCTCGGGGCGGTCGGGGTTGTAATAGGTGATAATGCTGCCCGCCACCACGTTGAAGGAGCGGCCCTCCGGGTTACCGCCGTCGAAGATACGGTTGCCATCCGAATCTCTTTGCAGGCCATCCACATACGCATCCAGGCTGATGAAGGCGGTTTCCGTCCAGGCGTAGCTTTCCCCGGGGGCCAGGGTGTCCGGCAGGCCGGGCACGGTCTGGTTGTTGGGGTCGTCAACGACCTTATGCAGGGTGTCGGGGCCCACGTTGGTAACGGTCCAATGCAGGGTCATTTCCTCCCCCACCGCATAGGCACGGGAATCGTATTCGCACTGGAGCACGATATCATCCACCATGCTGCGCGCGTCGGTCAAACGCACGTACAGCGCAGCATCGTCCTCGGCATCCCAGAAGGTGAGCTCATTGCGGTCATCCAGATTCACATACAGGTAATGCACCGTGCCGGTGAGCCACAGCACGCTCGTTTCCTGGCGTTCCTCGGTAAAGAAGCCTTCCTCGGGATCGGTGTAATGGCCCAGCTCCAGCTCCTCCTCGGTGACCTCGTGCCAGCCCCACACGGTTTCGCTCTGGCCTGGCTCCAGCGCGGGGGAGAACGCCATCTCCGTTTCGCTTTCGATGCCCTCGAAGCTCATAAAGACCAGGGGCACCGCGCCGGTATTGGTCACCGTGGCGCACACGGGCACCCAATCGCCCACGTGCACGTTTGTCAGGTTCAGCCCCTCGTTGCGGATCTCCAGGGTCACGTCCACATCGGGAGCGTTGGGGATCTCCACCGGGGGCTTGGGCACGTAGGGCACAGCCGCGGGCCCCTCCTCCATGGGCAGGAAGGCGTACCTGCCCGTGGATACGATTTCGTCGGTATCGGGATTCCTGTAGCTCACCTCGGAGCCGATGATGAAATAGAGGCCGCCCTCCCCCGGCAGGCCGAATGCTTCCCGCTCGGCGGCGGAATAATCCACCCCGTCGCCCGATCGCAGGGTGTAGGGATACGACCAGGAGAAGGATTGGCCGGGGGCCAGGGAATCGGGGCAACCGGGTTCGCCCCAGGCCATCGCGTCTTCATACGTTAGCGTCACGTCGCTGACGTTGGTGACGGTCCAGGTAAAGGTGAGGGCGTCGCCGGGGGCGTACGTATCCTGCTTTTCATAGTCCAGGATGGTTTGCAGCGCGCCGTCGCCCAGCACGCGAAGGACGTTGGTTTGCACGAACTGCACGTCGTCCCCATCCTTGATGCCCACGATGGCGTAATAAGCGCCGGGCCCGGGGAATTCGATGCCTTCGTTGAACAAATAACCCTCAAAAACGCTGCCGTAATTGGCGATGACCGCGCCATCCCGGTACAGGGTCATGGCGAAAATGAGGGTATCGGCAAATTGGGAGCCGAATTCGCTGCTCTCGTAGCCATTGTAGGCGTAATCCACCTCCACGGTGCCCTGGCCCAGGTAATTGCCGCCGTTATCGAACACGCCGTAGGGCTGATAATACAGGGTGGCGCCGTTCAGCTTCAGGCCCTCGATCACGACGGTGTTGCTGGTGACGGACTGGGACTCCGTGCCGTCGCTGACGGTGACGACGGCGGAATACGCGCCGGGGACGGGGAATTCGATCTCCTCCCGGAACAGGTAGCCCTCGTAGGGAAGGATGTAATCGCCGATGGCCGCGCCGTCCCGGTACAGGGTCATGGTAACGGTCAGCCGCTCGTCGTAGCTGTTGGGGCCGCTTTCGATGCCATCGTAAACGTAATGGACTTCCACCGTGCCGCCGCTGATGCGCTCAAAGCCGTTATTGTACACGCCTTCGGGCACGTAGGTCAGCGTGGCGCCGTTCACCGAAAGCAAAGAGGGGGCCACATACCCGCACACGCTGCACTGGCCCTGGGGATACTCGGCGGTGGGGGTGAGGGTGCATTCCTTGGTTTCCGTATCCAGCACGGTTTTCCCCTGCAGCAGATCCCGGCTGTGGGTGCCGTCGCCGTTGCTGCGCCAGGCGCTGTAGGTGGGCTTGGGCGTGGGGGTCGGCGTGGGGCTGGCCTTTTTGACGGTGGGGGTCACCCGGGGCCGCGGGGTCGTCGCCCGGGGCTTAAGATGGGCTTGGGAGTAGCGGTCGGCTTGGGGGTTTTGGTGGGCTTGGGGGTGGCGGTGGCTTTGTAGGACACGGTTTCCGTTTTGCCGCACACGGAGCAGGTGTGCTTCCGGGTCCCCGCCTTGGTGGCCGTCGCCTTTTTCACGATGGTCCACTTTCCCCAGGTATGCTTGCCGGTGGCGGCGATTGCTTTGGTTTCCTTCTTGCCGCACACGGAGCAGGTGCGCGCCTGGATGCCCTCATCCCCGCAGGTGGCTTTCTTGGTCGTTTCCCATTTGCTCCAGGTGTGCTTGCCGGTGGCGGCGATGGCCTTGGTTCCCTTCTTGCCGCAGATGGAGCAGGTGCGTTCCTGGGTGCCTTCGGCCCCGCAGGTGGCTTTCTTCGTGGTGGTCCAGCTGCCCCAGGCGGAGGCGGTCTTTTCAATGCCGCTGCTGCCGCAGTCCGGGCATAGACGGCAGTAATAGTGATGCTTATGGTCGCAGGAGGCGTAGCTGACCTCCGTCCACTTGGCGTTGGTATGGGGGCAGGTGGCGGGATCGTTGGGATACCCGATGGCCAGCCCCTCCGGCGCGGATGCCAGGAGCATCAGCAGCGATAAAAGCAGGGCGGCAAACCGTTTCAGCTTCATGTTGTTCTCTCCCTTCGCTTGTCAGAACCGGATCGGGGCGGCAAAAAACGCCCGTCCGGAATGGATCCCTTTCCTCTTCATGGGCATTCCCGAAGAGAAAGAAGCGTCAATTGATCACCTGGTAACAAACGATGGTGGTATTCTGGGTGATCGTGCGGGTGAGGGTGTTGCTGGTGATAAACGTCCGGATGCGCTTGCCGTCTTTGTTGCGGATGGTGGTATACACGCCGGCGCCGTTGACGGTCCAGTTGTACACGTCGCCCTTAAATTTGGTGGTCACGGTGATCTTGGTGCCGGCCTTCACCTGGCCGCTGGTGGCGTTGGAATAGCCCCCGCCGGAGAAGGTGCACCCCACGCAGCTCACAGTGTAATAGATGGGCTTTTCAACGGGTGCTTCCGTGGGCTTCACGGTGGCGGTGGGCCTGGGGGTGGTCTTGCCCGCGGGCTTTTCGGTAGGCTTGGCGGTGGGCTTGGCGGTAGGCTTCGCGGTGGGCTTCGCGGTGGCCTTGGCCGCGACGGTTTTGAAAATTGGCTCGTAGGTCATCGAGGCGTTCAGCGTCCGCACCAGGAAATTGGTCGCCGCTGCGTTCGGGTACAATTCGGTTTCATTGAATTTCCAGCCCCTGACCCGCTGGTTCTTGCCCACGGTGGCCTTCACCCGGGCGGTCACCTGGCCGCCGTCCTCCCGGCTGTTATCGGCCCGGTTGGTGTAATCCCGGGTAAAATCGAAGGAGGTGATCCAGCCGCCGGCGCCCTTGAGCTGGTCGGTCACGTGGCACAGCTGGGCGTGAACGGTCTGGATCAGCTTGGTCGTCTCGTCGTCCCGGGCAGCCTGGATGTCGTCATAGGAAATCAGGGTCTGGCTCTGGGATTTGGTGTATACCACTTCCAATTCAAAATCCCCGTCCGCCTTCGTTAAACGGATGTTTTTCACCGTTTCGCTGAAATCGTACCGCACGCCGTTGATCACCCAATAATCGATCTTTTTGCCCTTGGGCACGTCGGCGGTGATCACGATATTGTCTTCAGGCGTCACATACACGGTTTCCCATTTGTCCCCCGCGCCTTTGTTGCTGCCGTCGGCATACTGGATATAAGCGCCCGCGGCGGTGATTTCAAAGGTATCCTGGCCGGGCGCGCCCTGGTAGGGCGTATTGCCGCTGTACGGCACGCCGCCCGCGGGCCGGGGGGTGGCGGCGACCTTCGATTTGGCCTTGGGCTTGTTTTTTTGCAGGAATTCCCACCGGGCGAAACCCGATACGCCCTTATAGGTCACATAGGCCGACAGCTCGGTGGATTTATTCTCGTCCGGCTCCAGCGCCGTGCCGTAGGGGATGTGCCCGATCACTTTGTTGGTGTTCTCATCCCGCAGATTCAGGGTTTTTCCGTTGGCGGTGTACACATAGTAGGTTTCCGCCAGCGCCGCTGTGGGCAGCAGCGCCGCCGCAAGAACCGCCAGCATCATCAGCGCAAACAGCCTTTTCATGATGGATTTCCTCCCCTTTTGTTGATTTCAGCGAATTTTCCCTTTCGATGTACGCTTTCCAGCCGCTCCTGATCGGTGACCACCAGGCCCAGCCTGCCCACCTTCACCGCCAATTCCGTGCGGGTGTGGATGCCGGTTTTGATCATAATGCGGTCCAGGTGGGTGCGCACGGTGGTGGGGCTGACGCCCATTTTTTCCCCGATCTCCCGGTCCGACAGCCCGGCGGTCAAATACCGCAGCAATTCTTTTTGCTTGGGGCTCAGATCGTCCGATGTGACGTTGCCCAGGTTCACCGCGGGCGGCTTATCGTCATACACCGATTCCCCCGCCATGGTGCGTTCCATGATCTCCTGCAGGGGCATTTCCGATCCTTCCATGAACCAGAAGCTTTCGATCCCCGCCTCCCGGGCCTGGGCGAGCCAGCGGGGCTCGGCCAGCGATGTGGCCAGGATGATCTTGACCTGGGGCCGCTGCTGCTTGATGAGCCGGGCGGCGGACAGGCCGTCGACGCCGTGCTTCATCATGATGTCCATGATCAGCAGATCCAGCGGATGCTCCCGGCAGTAATCCAGCGCCTCCTGGGCCGATGCCAGCACCGCCACCACCGCGAAGCCTTTTGTTGCGCGCACGGAATATTCCATATAGCCGCGTGCAATCAATTGGTCGTCCACTACGACGACCTTGTACGGTCCATCCAAAATACCACCGGCCTTCCCTTGATCACAGCGATGAAAAACGCGCCTATTCCAAATTCGTATACATATTCAGTATACCAGATCTTGGCATGTTTGTATGTCCTCTTTTTTGGGGACAAAACGAGTTTGTTTGCACGTCTGCGTCAAAATGACGCATCCGTGCTTCTTAAGTAATCTTGTTGGCGACCCCTTTCTCGTCCCTTCGGGCCGAGCGGGAAGGTTGGTGAGGTACCGCTGTATGGGTAATTCTCCGTAGGGGCGGATATTATCCGCCCGTTGTGCCATCAATCCTCCGTAGGGGCGGATATTATCCGCCCGTTGTGCCATCAACCCTCCGTAGGGGCGGATATCATCCGCCCGCGCTACACCTTCGCATGGAATGAACCCGGTCGATTGGACCCTTCGGGCGGATCATTCCCCTTTCCAGTTATAAATGGAGCCAGAGGTGAAACAGAATCGAAAGACCTGAACGTCGGCTGGATCAGCCGCGTCAAATCCCTCCACGCCATTTCGTCTCTGGCTCCATTTTGATTGGGATGACAGCGTTTGTTATCTGATTTTTTGTGATCCTTCAATGAATGATGAGGGCCCGTTACGGATCGCAGGCCTGCAGGCTTTGCCGATACCAATCGGGCAGTTCAGCCTTCACGGGGCGCGTTTGATCCGGCCCGGCGACGGCCTGGAAATCCGCCAGGCTGTACACGCTGCCATCCTCGTGGAACAGGCCGTTGAAGGTGCCGTTGGGGCGCTGGGCCATCAGGTAGGCGGGCTTCACCATCAGCGACCAGAAGAAATTGCCCATATGCGTTCCGTAGATCATGGGGGCCAGGGAGGCCAGCTTGGGCGCTTTGTATTCCTCCGGGATCACAGCCTTGTCCCAGCCCGGGCCGTTTTCCCGCACCCGCTGCCATTCCGTCAGCCAACAGGGCTTTTGAAGCAGCTCCTGCACCTGCTTGGCCTCGTTCATCATCCAGGCCAGGCTGTCGGCGCTTTGGGGAAAATTATCGTGGTACTGGTACACGTCCAGATCGTCGCCGAAATACAGGTTGTGCCACAGGCTGATGCAGCCGATGGTCAGCGGCACGGCGCCCCGGTAGCTCTTGGCCAGCCGCACGATATGCTGGGCGAAGGCCACGTTGCCCGATTCCCAGTGGGGCTCGTTCATACATTCGATGGCCAGCAGCCTGCCATCGCTGCCGTAGCGGCGCATGAAGGCGTCCACAAAGCCGTGCACCTCCACCCATCGAGCGGGGTCATGCTGAATGGCCCGGCAAGGGGAGCAAACGCAAATGGCGGTGCGGGGATCTTTGTTGGCGCGGGTCTCCTCGGTGTTGTCGGCGCCGCAATCCTCAAACAGCACGGGCATGATACGGATGCCGTGCCGCTGGGAAGCGGCGATCACCTGCTCGAAGCGGTCAAAGAACGCGTCCGGCCGCTGCTGCCAGTATTCGAAGCTGACGAACATCCGCAAGGCATTGATGCCGGCGGCCTGGGCGTAGGAAAAATCCCGGTCGATCTCCCGGATATCCAGTTCATTCCAGGTCTGCCAGGCGTTGTAGGCCCGGGAGGGAAAGTAAACAGCGCCTTTGACGTCGGTGAAGTAAGAAGCGTCCAGCATGAGAACCATCCTTTCCTTTGCATAGTATAGAAACACGTGTGTATATTTCGCCCGATATTGCCCTCACCGATAGGGTGCGGGCAATCGGGACGTCAGCGGGTGGTATCCCGCAGGACCATCTGGGTGACCAGGTGCTTTTCCTGAGGCTCCTGGCCGTTCACCATGGCCTCAATCAATTCCAGGCAGGATTGGGCGATGGCCTTCTGATCCATGGCTACGGTGGACAGGGCCGGCCGGATGACCCGGCTGGTATCGGAATTATCAAAGCCGATGACGGAAATTTCCTCCGGCACCTTTTTGCCGCAGGCCTGCACGGCGCTGAGCACGGTGCAGGCCAGGCCGTCGTTGCGGCAAACGAAGCCATCCACCGGCACGCCGCTTTGGATGCGGCGGCACACGGCGTTGAACAATTCGTCGTAATCGGCGCAGCCGGTAATGAAGGAATCCGCGCTCAGCGACAGGCCCAGGGCCTCCATCTGGTTGCAAAAGCCCCGGAAACGCAGGTCCTGCCGGCTGGAAAAATGCTGGTGGCGGCTGATGCGGTCCACATGCACCAGGTGACGGCACCCCCGCTCATGCAGCAAGCGCACGGCGGCCATGATGCCCGATTCGATGCCGGTGTAGATGCGGGCTACCCGGCCCCGGACGGTGGCGTAATCCCGGGTCATCAGCAGCACCACGGGCAGGCCGTTATCCACCAATTGCTGGATGTAGTTTTCCGCCAGGCTGGCAGAGGAAATGATCACGGCGTCCACCTGCCGGGACAGGATGCGGGTGACGAAATCCTGGTCGTTTTTCACGCTCATCAGCGACACCAGGTAGCCCTTATCGTAGGCGATGCTGTCCATCTCCTGCAGCAGATGGCCGAAATAATCGTTGGCCACGTTGTCGGCAATGAACAGGATGTGGCTGTTTCCCTTGCCCTTCAGGGCCCGGGCGATGGAATTGGGGCGGTAGTGCAGCTTTTCCACTGCTTCCAGCACCCGCTTTTTTTTATCGGCAGATACGTAGCGATTGGCGTTGAGCACATAGGAAACGATGGTTTCCGATACGCCCGCCAGTTCCGCCACGTCCTTCCGGGTCGGCACGGTGGATTTCCTGGGCATGCAGCGTCACCTCTTATGTGGATATGTGTATATTGTAGCACGATCCGATCCCGAAGTCAATGCGGATCGATACCATTCATCGCGAAAAAGCCCTTGAAATTCATTACTTTTATCTTGACACGGGGAAGCGGCCTGTGCTATACTCAATGTGATACATACGTGTAATTATTCGAATCATCGATCAGAGAGGGTGAATACCGGTGCTGTGTACGAATTTGGAACAAATGCAGCGCGCCCGGCGCTATGGGTACGCCATTCCGGCCATCAATACCCAGGGCGGCAACTACGATATCATCATGGCGATCTGCCGGGCGGCGGAGGAAATGCGCTCCCCCGTGATCCTGGCCCATTACGTGGCCACCGGCGCTTACAGCGGCCACGATTGGTTCGTGCAGGTGGCCAAATGGTGCGCGGGCAAGGTGTCGGTGCCCGTATCCATCCACCTGGATCACGGGGCGGATTTTGCCATCTGCATGGAGGCGCTGCGCCTGGGCTTCACCTCCCTGATGATCGACGGTTCCATGCTGCCGGTGAAGGAAAACGCCGCGCTGACCCAGCGCATCGTGGAAGTGGCCCGCTGCTTCCGGGTGCCGGTGGAGGCGGAGATCGGCGAACTGCAGCGGCTGGACAGCGCCGGCGCCGTGATGGAAAACAAAAACGTGGCCGACCCCGACCAGGTCAAGGAATTTTTGTCCCTCTGCAGCCCGGACACCCTGGCCATCGGCATCGGCAACGCCCACGGATTTTACCAGGGCAAGCCGGATATCCGGCTGGACGTGCTGGAAAGCGTTCGGTCCTTCTGCGATCTGCCGTTGGTGCTGCACGGCTGCACCGGCATGGATGAAAGCATCATCCGCAAGGCGGTGAAGGAACTGGGCATCGCCAAGATCAATTTCGGCACCGAGGTGCGCTGGAAGTACATCGAGCATCTGGAAGCGGGCCTGAAAACCGACCATCAGGGCCACAGCTGGAAGGTGAGCCAATACGCCTGCAACGCCCTGATTGAGGACGTGAAGCACATCATCGCCCTGTCCGGCTCCGAAGGCAAGGCCTGAGCATGAAAGGAAGAAACCGTTATGGCTGAACAACTGAACGTGGGTTTGATCGTCACCCTGTCCGGCCGCTGGCCCCGGGAATTACCCATCCAGCGCCATCAGGAATACACCGCCTGGGCCCGGGAGGCGCTGACGGGCATGCATATGGTCATGCCGGATCAGGTGCTCGCCACCCCGGAGGAAGTGAACGCCGCCATATCCGAAATGCGCCGGCAGCAGGTGGACGTGGTGGTGATGGTGTACGGCGCCTTCACCGGCGATGATATCGCCGCCTCCATCGTGCAGAAAATGGGCGTGCCGCTGATCCTGTGGGCGCCTTACGAGCCGCCCTACGAGCGGGAGCAGCGGCTGTGGGCCAACGCCCTGTGCGCCATGACCATGAACGCCGCCGCCCTGGGCCGGCTGGGCTATAAATGCCACACGGTGTACGGCGGCAAGGAGGACCCGCGGGCGGAAGCCAAGGTGAAGAACCTGCTGCGGGGCTACGCCGTCAAAAAAGCCATGGGGCAAATGACGTTGGGGCTGTTCGGCTACCGCCCCACCAATTATTACGTCAGCACCTTCGACGAGGCCGCCATCCGCCACGCCTTTGGCATCACCATGAACGCCACAGAGCTGAAAACGGTGTTTGACGATATGGCCGCCCTGCCCCAGGCGGAGGTGCAGGCCGATATGGAGAACGTATCCCGCCAATGGGACGTATCCCAGCTGCCGGAGGGGCACTTGGAAAACCACAGCCGGCTGTACCTGGCGCTGAAAAAACGCATGAAAATCGACGGGTACGATTTTGGCATCATCAAGTGCTGGCCTGAAATGGGCGCCGCCCACACCCAGCCCTGCGCCGTGCTGGGCCGGCTGCTGGATGACGGCGTGTCCGTGGGCTGCGAGGGCGACGTGGACGCCGGCATCACCCAGGTGATGGAAATGCTGCTGAGCCCGCAAAACGCCCCCTTCATCACCGATATGATCGACCTGGATGAAACGGAAAACACCATGACCTTCTGGCACTGCGGCAACGCCGCCCCCTCGCTGCACAACGAAAAATACCGCCCGGAGCTGCGCAACCACCCCCTGGTGGGCCAGGGCTCGGCTTTCTGGACGGCGCTGAAGCCCGGCCGCGTCACCATCGCCCGGCTGCACAATTTTCACGGCCAGTACAAGCTGGTTCTGATGAAGGGTGAAGCCCTCGACCGGGATCGGGTGACCCGGGGCAGCATGACCGTCGTTCGGATGGCCGCCCCCGTGCGCCAGACCGCCGAGCGCCTGATCGAAGAGGAGATCCCCCACCATTACGTGCTGGTATGGGATGATATTTATGACGCCATGAAGCAAACCGCGGCGCTGATGCACATTCCGGTGATCGAATTATAAATCATAATGTGGATAAAACCGGAACGATATACACATTTATCGTTTTATGTGTATAATTGGATAGAAGAAAAGTAAAAATTCTCCTATATTGTTGGAGGAATTCTTCGTTTTATTGTTGACAAACACGTGTGTATATGATACAATCAATTCAAATCCTGAACGAACGGTGAGGTTCGTTGCGAATAACAACAAAAAGGAGATGCATCCGGAATGAAAAAGCTCTTGTGTCTGCTGTTGGTCCTGTGCATGACGCCGCTTTTCGCTCTGGCGGACAGCAAAGACGTGCTGAACACCGAAAGCGAATTGCCCATCGTGAAGGAGCCCATCACCCTGTCCATTTTCGGGAAGCAAGGCGCCATTCACGCCGAATGGTCCACCATGGATTTCTTCCAGAAATATCAGGAAATGACCGGCATCACCCTGGAATTCAACCAGGCGCCCTCCCAGGGCTACGATGAGGCCAAGGCCCTGATGTGGACCGACGACAAGTACGACGATATGCTGGTGGCCCCCGCCCTCAGCGGCACCGAAATCATCAAGTACGGCGACGAGGGCGTGCTGATCCCCCTGGAGGATCTGCTGAAGGAATACGCCCCCAACTACACCGCCCTGATGGAAAAATATCCGGACGTGGAAGGCCGCATCACCGCGCCGGACGGCCACATTTACGCCCTGGCCGCCATCATTGCCGTCAACGCCGCCCGCACCGAAAAGATCTGGTGCAATACCGCCTGGCTTCAGGCGCTGAACCTGGAAGTGCCCACCACCTTCGATGAATTGGAAACCGTGCTGCGGGCCTTCAAAACCTACGACGCCAACAACAACGGCGAAGCGGACGAGATCCCCATCGCCGCCTCCGACCTGGGCATGTGGTTCGACACCGTGGCCGGCATGTTTGGGCTGCAGTATCAGTTCGGCCAGGAAATGAACCTGAGCGAGGACGGCAAGACCCTGACCACCTGGCTGACCAGCGACGCCTTCAAGGAACTGCTGCAGTGGAGCAACAAGATGTACGAAGAGGGCCTGATGGACCCCGATATCTTCACCCAGGAGTATTCCAAATTCAACGCCAAGATGAGCGGCCAGATGATGGGCATCTTCTTCAATCAGGCCGACGACGCCTTTGATTCCACCAACTACATCGGCATCGCCCCCATGAGCGGCAAGAGCGATAAGATCTACGTTCAGAGCGGCCCCGTGGCCCGCGACATGGGCACCTTCGCCATCACCGCCGACTGCGAATATCCCGAAGCCGCCATGCGGTGGATCGACTATCTGTTCAGCGAAGAGGGCAGCTACCTGATGCGCTACGGCATCGAGGGCAAGACCTGGACCCGGGATGAAAACGGCTATCCCGTTTATGTGGATGGCATCCTGAACAATCCCAACGGCTCCGGCCCTACCATCGCCCAGTACACCATCTGGCCCGGCGGCGGCTCGCCCCAGTATCTGAACGACCGCAACTGCATCGCCGTGTGCTCCCCCACCACCCAGGCTGCCCAGGCCGCGCTGGATCCCTACATGGATTACGTGCTGTACGCCGAGCCCCTCTTTGACGCCGACGTGAACGAGCGCCTGCTGGTGCTGGATACCGATATCACCACCTACATGAAGTCCAGCGCCGCCAAATTCATCCGCGGCGAAATGAGCTTCGACGAGTGGGATACCTACTGCCAGACCCTTGAAAACATGGGCCTGCAGGAGTGGGTCGGCATTTACCAGGATCGGCTGGACAGCTATCAGAAATAAAACCGGCCGCCCGGCGCCATTCGTTTACAGGGGGGAGAGGGTTCGCCCTCTCCCTTTTTCGTTGAAGGAGGGATCGGTTTTCATGTCTGTTCATCCCATCCCGAAAAAAAGCTGGGCCAGCCGCTTCCGCAAGGACGTGCTGAGCCGGTGGCAATTGCTGCTGCTGCTCGCGGTGCCCTTGGCCTGGTATATCATTTTTTGCTATGTGCCCATGTTCGGCGTGCAGCTGGCGTTCAAAAATTACAAGGTGCGCCTGGGCATTTGGGACAGCCCCTGGGCCGAGCCCCTGATGCGCCACTTCACCCGCTATTTTTCCTCGTATTACGCCTGGAGCACCATTTGGAACACCCTGGCCATCAACCTGGGCTGCCTGGCCATCGGCTTCCCGGCGCCCATCCTGCTGGCGCTGGTGCTCAATGAGATCAACAGCCTGCGCTTCCGCAAGATCCTGCAGAACGTCACCTACATCCCCTACTTCCTGTCCATCGTGGTGGTGGTCAGCATGCTGAAGCTGTTCTGCGATCAGCGTTACGGCGTGGTGAACCTGCTGATCCAGGCGCTGGGCATGAAGGCCATCCCCCTGATGGAATCGGAGCGGTATTTCCGCCCGCTGTACGTGATCAGCAACGTGTGGCAGAACATGGGCTGGAACGCCATCATTTATATCGCCGCCCTGGCGGGGGTGGATACGGCGCTGTACGAGGCCGCCACGGTGGACGGCGCTTCCCGGTGGCAGAAGATCGTGCACGTGTCGCTGCCCTGCATCCTGCCCACCATCGTGACCATGCTCATCCTGCGCATCGGCCAATTGATGACCATCGGCTTTGAAAAGGCCCTGCTGATGCAAAACGACCTGAACATCGGCACCAGCGAGATCATATCCACCCTGGTATACAAAAACGGCATCCAGAAGGGCGATTACAGCTACGCCACCGCCGTGGGGCTGATGAATTCCGTGGTGAACCTGATCCTGATCGTGACGGCCAACGCCGTGTGCCGCCGCACGCTGGATGAAAGCTTATGGTGAGGTGAAACACGATGATGAAAACCGCTGCGCGTCACCCCGCTCACATCAAAGAATCCACCGGCGACCGCGTGTTCCAGGCAGTGATCCTTGTGATCGGCGTGCTGCTGATGATCGTGGTGGCGTACCCCTTATATTTTACAGTGATCGCCTCCTTTTCCAAGCCGGAGGACGTGCTGCTGGGCCGGGTGGTGTTCTGGCCCCGGAACATCTCCTTCGAAAGCTATGAAATGGTGATCGCCGAGCAAAGCATTTGGATGGGCTATGGCAACACCATCCTGTACACGGTGCTGGGCACCGTGCTGAACCTGATCCTGACCACCATGATCGCCTACCCCCTGAGCTGCAAGGAAACCCCCTTCCGGGGCCCTTTGACCTTCGTGGCCTCCTTTACCATGCTGTTTTCCGGCGGGCTGATCCCCACCTATCTGCTGGTCAGGCAATTGGGCATGTATAACACCATTTGGGCCATGCTGCTGCCCACCGGCATCACCACCTACAACATGCTGGTGATGAAAAACTTTTTCCAATCCTCCATCCCCGGGGAATTAAAGGAAGCCGCCCACCTGGACGGCTGCAACGATTTCCAAACCCTGTTCCACATCGTGCTGCCCCTGTCCGGCTCCATCATCGCCGTGATGGTGCTGTTTTACGCCGTGGCCCACTGGAACGAATATTTCAACGCCCTGATCTACCTGAAGGACCGGGGCCGGATGCCCCTGCAGGTGATCCTGCGGGAGATCCTGCTGCAGAACCAGGAATTGGCCACCGGCGACGGCACCGGGCTGTATGAAAAAATGATGGCCGCCGAAACCATGAAATACGCCATCATCATCATCGCCAGCGTGCCGGTGATCTGCCTGTATCCCTTCGTGCAGAAGCACTTCGTCAAGGGCGTGATGGTAGGCGCGATCAAGGGATGATCCTGAACGCGCGGAAGCACATTTCCATCCGACAAACGCTGCCCTCCCGGCCGAAATGGAGCCGGAGGCGGACTCAAGCAAAGGGACCCGGTGCGGCTGATCCAGCCGACTTCCGGATCCCTCGATTCCGTTTTTCTCCGGCTCCGCTTCCCTCGGGCGGGCAGCGTTTATCATTTTCCGATCCGAATGCCAAAGCGGCTTCCGGTATCCGTTGCTGTGAAACGGAAGGAATTATGAATGAGAAAAGCTCATCTCCTGAATATCCAGGCTGCCTTCCCCCTGATATTGCAAGGATAAGGCACAGGTCCCGCGGGCGTTCAGCGGGATCGACACAGAATGCCAGGCCGTATCCGGATCAATGCCGACGGCCCCTTGCTGCTTTTCATCCAGCAGGACGTGCAATTCGCCATGGGCCTGCCCGCGCAGGGTGATCGTCAACGTGGTATCCTCCTCCAAGGCAAAATATTTATACCTTACGCATGTGCCGTCTGCGATCCCGGAGATGAAATGCGCCTGCCCTTCATGGGTGATGTGCGGCATGGGCTCCCGGTAATCCTGCTGATCCGCGTGGGGCATATGCCCGTTGGTCAGATTGCAGCAGATGGAGGCGGGATAGACGCCTTCCGCGAGCAGCGGACCGCCGTTCAAACCGCAGGAGGTCATTTCCACCTGGGGGATCGAACCATCCGGCAGGATGGTGATCTTCTCGGCGCAGCCCTGGCGGCTGAAGGTGTTCAGGTGCGTTTGGCGGTGATAAAAAACGTACCACTGCCCGTTGATCCGCGCGATGCTGCCGTGGTTGTTGCCCGTCATCATCAGGCGGTCTTCTTTTTTGCGCCCCTGCATACCGATATCGCCGTTGGAGACGAGCACGCCGCCGAACACGAAATCCCGGTCGGGACAGCGGCTGGTGGCGTAGCACAATTCGTGCTGGTGCTCGGAGGAATAGATGAAATAGTAGGTATCGCCGATCTTGCGGATGCTGCTGCCCTCAAAAAAGGCGTGGCCCGCAAAGCTGGTGCCGCCGGCGTCGAACTGGCCCGGCGCGATGCGCACAGGGCGGCGCTTGACGGTGAGCATATCGTTTTCCAGCTCCACCGTGTTGGCCCCCATGATGCCCTCGGGGGTGCCATCGATCTCCTCGGCGGATTTTTCAAACAGCTGCATCATGACGGGCTTCAGCATGTTCATGGAAACGCCGCCCGCGGGCACGCGCTCCGGCGGCACCGCCAGGGACCAGCCGTAATACAGCCGGATCACGCCGTCGTCGTTGATCACCGCCGGGTCGAAGGTGATGAAGGTGGTAAGCGGCGTGCCGTCCGGGTTGCGCACGCAGCCGTGATAGGCAAAGGGCCCGTCGGGCCTGTCGCTGACCGCCGCGTGCAGATTCCCGGTAAACATCCCGCCGCCCGCCAGGGCGTAATACAGATAATATTTCCCGTCGTTGCCCCGCACGCAGTCCGGGGCGTACATGGCGTAGCCCCGCTGCTCGTTCCAGTCCGGGTCCTGCTTGGCGCGGTAGGCCACCCCGGGGCAGCTCCAATTCGTCAGATCATCCACCGGGGCCGACCAGACCTCGTAATCCAGCACGCAGAAATCGTGCCCGCCCTCCTGATCGTGGGAACCGTACACATACACCCGGTCGCCGAACACGTGGGGCTCGCCGTCCGGGATGCACACGTTCAGGGGCAGATAGGGGTTATAAACCTGCCTTTTCATTTCTGCTTCCTCCTGATATGGGTCATCCTTTTACGATGGATAACAGGTTTTGATAGCCCACCCGAATATCCTCCAGCATATTTCCGGCGCTTTGATCCTGGTCGATCAACACCACGCCGTTGAAATGCCGAAACGAGGGGATCATATCCAGGATCGCTTTCGTTTGGATCCATCCTTCGCCAATGGGGGCGAAAAATTCCTTGGGCATATTGTTCCAGGTGTATTGCCGGGCGCCGGGATAAAAATCCTTACAATGGATTTCGACAACGCGATCCGCATATCGCCGCGCAATGGCGATTTCATCCCCCACGATGCCCGCCCAGCCGATATCCAGCTGTAAACCGACGGCATCCTCCGCCGCTTCAAAAATCACGTCCAGGATCGTCTGATCGGAATGCGGGACGGGCTCGAATTCCATGGTGTGGTTGTGATACAGGATGGAAATTCCCTCTTCCCTGATTTCCCTTGCGGCCTTTCCCAAAATCGATCCGCAGCGCCGGCCGTCCCCCTCCGTTTCGGTCAAACCGCTGAAAATGAACGTGGAAATGCCGGTATGCCGATGCAGCGCCAGAAGCGTTTCTCCGATCTTTTCTTCTTCCTTCAAAAGCCAAGGGGTAACATGGGCCGACGGAAGCGAAAACCCGTATTCCCGCCACAGATTGAACAGGGGGTTCGGTCTGGAAAAATCAAAATCCTGCAAATCGATGAAGGGCTCAATCACGCTGATCCCTCTATCCCGCAGCGCTTGAAAAATTGCGCGCGGGCTTTGCCTAATTTCTTCTCTCATGCCGTAAAGCTGTACGCCAATCATATCCCATTCTCCTCTCCCAAAAACCGTTTCACATGCGCCAGATGCTCTTTCGGCCCGCTGACCGGTTCCGCGGGATGCGTATACTCAATAGCAAAAAGCCCATCGTATCCATCCCGCAGCAGGCGGCGGTATATCTCCATCACGGGGATCACCCCTTCGCCCCACACCACGCACTGCATGCCCCGGCCATCCTGGGCTTTTTCCCAATAGGCTTCCCCCGCCGGGCCGCCCACCAGCGCGACATCCTTCAAATGGACGTGTACGGTAAACCGCTTTAACGCCTCATAGGCTTCGATGGGATCGTCGCCATGGGGCAGCATGTTGGCAGTATCAAAGACCAGGCCCAATCCCGGCACTGCTTGCAGCACCCGCATGCAATCCGCGGTTCCGGAGAGACGGAAGAATTCGTGGGGCGTGGTTTCAAAGCAAATGGGCATGCCCTGTTTTTCCCCCGCTGCCACGGCGGCCTTGAAGCCGTCAATCATCCGGGCAAGCACGGCGTCGCGATCCATTTCTTTGGCCAATCGCACATCTTCCCCATCAGAAAAAGGCACGATCATCATGCGCTGGGCGTTCAGCGCCAACGCCGTCCGCAGCCCTCGATCCAACTGTGGCAGCCAATGCGCTTCCACCCGCAGAAAATCCACCGAAGCAATGTAGCAGGCCAGTTTCACGCCCGTTTCCCGTATGGCGTTTTGATAGATGGGGATATCCGCCTGGCTGATGTTCATCAAATCCACAAAGGGGATGCCCGCGTCTTTTGCCAGGCGCAGTACATCCCTGATCTCCATCGCGCCGCATTGGAGATCGGGGGCAATATTGAAGGTCATCAGGCTCATTCTGTCTTTTTTCATGATGCGATCCACCTCAAATCAATACGCCCTTGCCGGGCTTCCTGTTTGCTGCTTTTCAAAGCAGTCCTTCTGCGTTGATACCGTCAATGAACGGAAAATCTTCCTTCCCGCAGGCGGCTCGAAGCCGCTCTCCGATACCCCGCGGCGGCGGCGCTGAAAACGCATGGCAAAACGCCTTCGGGAAATCCTGCGTGTACAGTGATATTATATCATTTGCGCGCGAAAAACACTTGCATGAATCCGACAGGATTTCCCACAGATCCGACGGATTTCATGCAAAAGAAAAGCCTTCCGGCACTTGAAATCGGCGTCCTTTTATCGGGGTCAATGGGGTTGTATATCTGATATGAATCCTCAAACGCTCAAAAAACGAGGGTTTTTGCCCGAAAGCAAAACCCTCGTTTTTGATTTCTTATTGGATCGTCTGCTTGCCCGCGCGCAGCGGGATTTCCCGCCCGTCGGGATGGCGGAAGATGCCCGTCATGCCCTCAGGCAGGGCGATGGCAAAGCCGGATTGCGTAAAATCAAAGCGGATATCGCCCCGGGGGGTGGCGGCGGCGCCATGCAGATCGGGCAAATCCATGAGGCAGGGCGCGATCACCACCTGCCGCCAGCCCACGCCCTCCTGCCGGATGCCCGCCACGCCCCGGATCAATTCCAGCATGGGCTGGGCGCTCCAGGCGTGGTTTTCGCTGCGGGAATTGACGGGGGTTTCGGGGCAGGTTTTGCAGTCCAGGGCGATCAGGTCGATCCAGGGCTGCAGGGACTGCTTGCCGTATTCCTTGTACAAGCCCGTCTTTTCCAGCGCCCGGAACCACTCGTTGGCGGTGGAGAAGGTGACGGGCAGCACATCCGGATCGGAAGCGGCGGCGCGAATGCACGCTTCATCCCCCAGGCCGCACAGCACGGCCCAGGCCTGGGCATGCTGGGTGAATTGGGGATACGCCGGGCCCTCCCGGTACATTTGCCGTTTCTCGTCCCAGCAAAGGGCCTGCACGGCGGCGCACACCTTGTCCTTGCGCCCCCGGTATTCCTGGGCCATGCCCATTCTGCCGCTGTGCTCGTTGATTTTCGCCGCCTGCTCCAGGGCATAGGCGTACATGAGGGAAATGATGGTGCTTTCGCCCGCTTGCAGCGCCGTGGGCACGCCCGCGTTTTCATCCCAGGCGGGCTGCCAATCCACGAAAGGCCAGAAGCCGGGATGGCCCATGAGGCCCCGCCCGGTCAGGTGGTTTTCAAAGTAGGTCAGGATGCGGTCGCAATCCGTCCGGTAGGAGCGCAGGACGGTTTCATCCCCCGTGTGGGCGTAGTATTCCCACACCATGAAAATGTAGTGGAAGGAGAAGGTGGAAATCACCTGGAGATACGCCGTGGGATACTTGCCCGGCAGCAGCCCCCAGGGCAGGATGGAGCGGTGGAAATCCTCCAGGGCCTTCCGGGCCATCTGGGTGTCGCGGCTGATCGTCAGGTGGAACAGCACCTGCAATCGGGTGTCCATGATGTATTGCAATTGCTCATAGTAGGGGCAATCCATGTAGGTGGACAGCATGCAGTTTTGCAGCGTTTCCGCGCACATGCGCCACAAATCGTGCACCCAGGAGGCGGAGGAGGAAATGTCGCTATCCTCCGTCAGGGGATAACCCGTGCGGCGGAAGGTGGGCAGATGCAGCGTCGTCCCCTGATCGCCTGTGGTTAGGCGGAGGCGAACAAAGCGGAAGGTACGCACGAAAAAGGGTTCATAGGTGATTTCCTGTCCGTTCAGCGTCACCAGGTCCTTGATGCCGATGATTTCGCCACGCTTCCAATCGTCCCGACG
>JAFUXH010000039.1 GCA_017470945.1 Clostridia bacterium
ACCACCAGCACGCACAGCGCGATGGCGAAGGGCCTGAGCAGGTGCCACAGCCAGCTGTACCAGAACAGGCCGAATTCCCGTTCCTTGCGCAGGCTTTCTCCGGTGTATTCTTTGTTCTGATCGCGGTTTTTCACCCTATCCTCCTTACACGGGCAGGGGGATATCCATCCCCGCCGCCTGGGTCAGCACCCCGAACACGTCGGCCATCATTTTCTGCAGCCGCATTTCGGCCATCAGATAACCGGAGGTGCGGCTGTCGGCGAACAGCAGCATGTTCAGGGATTGGAATTTCTGCGCGTCCTCGCCCTCCATGCCCTGGCCGGACAGCACGCGCATCTGCAGCGCGGTTTGCAGCCGTTTGTATTCGTTCACCAGGGATTTGATGCCCGCGTCGGCGTCGATTTCTTCCTTCAGGCGGGCGTATTCCCGGTACTCCGGGCTGTCCTGAATGGCCTGGCCCAGCATTTTGGCCGCTTCCATCACCTGCATAGCGTTCCCTCCGCTTCATTCAACGATCCATCGGCGTTTTTTGTTCCCCTGTGTTTGGCGCGCTTTGATATCGCCTGTCCGCGTACAGGGGGCGATAGGGGGATGGACCATCGGTTCGTTTCCTGATGATTATACCAGGAAATGGCCGTCTTGAAAAGAGTGAACGCCGAAAACGCCCGCAGAACGCAATTGCCGCCCCCGGCAGACCTTGACAGAATCGGCCCGGCGCGGTATACTATCGGGGCAATCGGATATGGCGTTACGGCAGAAAAATTCTTTCGTCCTCCGCCGCAGCGAGCCGGGAAGGGTGCAAGCCCGGCGCGGAAAGAAGGAAGGGCCGCTGCCCAGCCATCCGCCGGAACGGCGACCGCGGGTCGCCCAGTATGCCGGGTCGGGGGCTCCCGTTATCAGCAAACGAGGTGGGCGCGCAAGCGCCAATTGAAGTGGTACCGCGAATGATGTGTGTCTGTTCGTCTTCAAAGGCAGATCAGGCACACTTATTATTTGCCCGGCAAGGGCAACCAAGAAAAGGAGATCGATTCCCATGAAATCCATGACCGCCAACGAACTGCGCTCCATGTGGCTGCGCTTCTTCCAGCAAAAGGGCCATGCCGTCATCCCCTCCGCCTCCGTTATTCCGGAGAACGACCCCACCGTGCTGTTCACCACCGCCGGCATGCATCCCCTGGTGCCCTACCTGCTGGGCCAGAAACACCCCGCCGGCAACCGGCTGACCGACGTGCAAAAATGCATCCGCACCGGCGATATCGACGACGTGGGGGATATGAGCCATTTGACCTTTTTTGAAATGCTGGGCAACTGGAGCCTGGGCGATTATTTCAAGAAAGAAATGATCCCCTGGAGCTGGGAATTCCTGACCAGCGAGGAATGGCTGGGCATCGACAAGGACAAGCTGGCCTTCACCGTGTTTGAAGGCGACGCCGACGCCCCCCGGGATGAGGAGGCCGCCAACCTGTGGCGCAGCTGCGGGGTGAAGGAGGACCACCTGTTCTACCTGCCCAAGGAGCATAACTGGTGGGGCCCCGCCGGCATCACCGGCCCCTGCGGCCCGGACACCGAAATGTTCATGATCGTGAAGAAGCCCTGCGGCCCCGATTGCTCCCCTGCCTGCAAGTGCGGCGCGTACCTGGAAATCTGGAACGACGTGTTCATGCAATATAATAAGCAGCAGGACGGCAGCTTCATTCCCCTGGAGCAGAAGAACGTGGATACCGGCATGGGCCTGGAGCGCACCATCTGCGTGCTGACCGGCAAAAAGAGCGTGTATGAAACCGATATTTTCGCCCGCATCCTGAATAAGATCGCCGAATTGAGCGGCAAGCAGTACGACGCAGACGAGGAGACCACGAAGGCCTTCCGCATTATCGCCGATCATATGCGCACCGCCACCTTCATCCTGGGCGATCCCCGGGGCGTGTCTCCCTCCAATGTGGATCAGGGCTATATCCTGCGCCGCCTGATCCGCCGGGCCGTGCGCTACGCCATGCAGCTGGGCATGGAAAGCGGCTTTACCTGCGAAATCGCCCAGGTGATCATCGATCAGTACAGCGAGGTGTACCCCGAACTGACGGAAAACGCCGCTTTCGTGCTGGAGCAATTGAAGCTGGAGGAGGATCGCTTCGCCCGCACCTTGAAGCAGGGCGAAAAGGAATTCGACAAGGTGTATACCAACATCCAGAATACCCGGACGCTGCTGGAGAGCATCCTGGCGGACGCCGATCCCGTCGCCTGCGCGCAGAACCACGCCCAAACCAAGAAGCTGCGCCCTTCGCCTGATATGATGCCCATCATTGAGGCCGCTCAGCAGGGCGATGGCGACGCTTTGAAGGCCGCCATCAACGCCCGTTTGGCTACCCTGACCACCATGGATGGCCGCAGCGCCTTCAAACTGTATGATACCTACGGCTTCCCCATTGAAATGACCAAGGAATTGGCCGCCGAAAAGGGCCTGACCGTGGATGAAGCTGATTTCGCCCAGCGCTTCAAGCAGCACCAGGAAACCAGCCACGCCGGGGCTGAGCAGCGCTTCAAAGGCGGCCTGGCCGACGCCAGTGAGCAGACCGCCTGCCTGCACACCGCCACCCACCTGCTGCAGGCCGCCCTGCGTAAGGTGCTGGGCGACGAGGTGAAGCAGAAGGGCAGCAACATCACCGCCGAGCGCCTGCGCTTTGACTTTACCTTCGGCCGGAAAATGACCCCCGAAGAGATCGCCGAGGCCGAGCGGCTGGTCAACGTGGCCATCCAGGCGAAAGCCCCTGTGACCATGGAGGAAATGACCGTGGCGGAAGCGAAGGCCCAGGGCGCCATCGGCCTGTTCGAAAGCAAGTACGGCGAAAAGGTGAAGGTGTACACCATGGGGCAGTTCTCCAAGGAAATCTGCGGCGGCCCCCATGCCAGCAACACCGGCGACCTGGTGTCCTTCAAGATCCAGAAGGAGGAATCCTCCTCCGCCGGCGTGCGCCGCATCAAGGCCACCATCGGCCGGCAGGCGTAACACACAAATCAAGGCTTTGATGCCGTTTTGATTTGTAGCTGCAAAACGCCTTTTGAGCCACAAAACGCCTTTTGATAAATCGACCCGCTCCCTGATGATCAAGGAGCGGGTTTCCTATGCGTATGATTTCTACTACTTTCAATTAAAACTATTAATCAAAATATATCCTCTTTTGTCATCCCGAGTGAAGCGGAGCGCGAGCGAAGCGGAATCGAGGGATCTGAACGTTGGGTTGATCAGCCACGCCAGATCCCTCCACGCCATTCCGCTTCTGGCTCCATTCCGGTCGGGATGACAGCGTTTTTGGATTGCCATGTATTGCGATGATGAAAGGATTTCAGTATTATGCCGTTTCTTTCACCGCCGTCACGTGCCAGCGGTCGTCCCCGGGGCGAGGCGGGGTCAGGCGCTGACGGCCATAGAAATGAACATCGGCAAAGCCCGCCTCCTTCAGCCAGGCGCGCAATTCCGCCCGGCTGTGGGCCCGCTGGATTTGATGCTCCTCCATCCGGTCGTACGCCCCGTCCGGGCGACGGACGAAGAGGGACAGATCCAGCCGCACGCAGGCGGTTTTTTCCTCGTAATGATTGCGCCAGATGTAGGCGATCTGTTCGTCGTCGGAAAACAGGGTGTGATCCCCCAGGTCGCCCGTCAGCTTGTCCGGGGTGGACACGTCAAAAATCAGCGCGCCGCCGGGCCGGAGGGCGGCATGGGCGGCGAAAAAAAACGCCTTCACCTGCGCCGGTTCCGTCAGGTAATTCACCCCGTCGCAGGTGGCCAGCACGGCGTGCACCCGGCCGGGCACGGCCAAATGGGTCATATCCTGCCGAACGAAGGGCACGGTCAGCCCCGCGGCCCGGGCCTTTTCCATGGCGACGGCCAGCATATCTTCGGATAAATCAATGCCGGTGATCGAATATCCCATGGCCTTCAGCGGCAGGGTGATGCCGCCGGTGCCGCAGGCGCATTCCACAAGCTTTCCCTTGTTCGGCACGCCGCACCCGTCCATCAGGTGCTGGTAATGCCGGGCCCAGGCGGGGTAATCCACCGAATCCATCAGGGCGTCGTAGACGCGGGCAAAGGCAGTGTACATGCTTGCTGTTCCTTTCGGCGCTGCCGCAGCCGGGCCCCGACCAGGCCGCCCACCCGTCCGCTTTCGGCGGTGCTCAGCCCGGCCCAGCCCACCTGCTCCAATTTCGGCAGCAGGCCCAATTCCCGGGCCACCTCGTATTTGCAGCGTTCCTCTTGCGAAAGCGTGCGCATACCATCATCTCCTTGCGGGGATAGTATGCGCACGATCCATGGTTTTCATGTGACGCTTACTGGGGCTGGTTTTCTTCTTCTTCCTCTTCCTCGTCGTCCTCATCCTCTTCGCTGGCCAGGCCGCGGTTCACCTGCACGCCCTCCATGCGGGAGTTGATGAATTTATCGAACACGCCGTTGGTGAAGCTGGCGGTGATGAACCGGCCCAGGGAATAGCCGATCAGGATGTAATACCCGGCCAGCACCAGCAGCGCGATCAGGGAACCGGAATACACGAAAATCACCCCTGCCAGCAGCGAGGGAATCAGCAGCAGCAGCCGGATGCCCACCGTCTGGGGCAGGCGGGCCACCGCCATGATCAGGCTGTTTTTCACCAGCTGGCCAAAGCTCATTTTGTAGCTGACCATCAGGGGATAAAAGAAGATGCAGCCCAGCGCCCACACGATGCCCAGCATCACCACCAGCATCTGCGGCACCATGAAAATCAGGCTGCTGCGGGCCTGCTGGCCGTAGAATTGATACGCCAGATACACCACCAGCGGCATCACCCCCGTGATGGCTGAAATGCCCAGGGCCTGCTTCCAGTTATCCTTCACCGCGTCCTTGAAATCGGACCAGATGAACGCGTGCTCATCCCGGGCCCAATTGCGGGTGACGTACGCCACGCCCGCCTTCACCGGGCCTGTGATCAAAATGCAGGGGATCGCCCACAGGCAGGCGGTGAACACCATGTTGTACAGCACGTCGGCCATCATCTGCTCCATGTTGATGCCCGACGCGGCGATATTTTGCACCTGCTCCTCGGTCAGGTTGCCCAAATCGCCGGTCTGCACGTAATTCATATAATCGCCGCTGATCACCATGGCGTTGAACACCGTGCTGACGCAGTAGCCGATCAGGATGATCACGGGCAGCCAGGCCGCCACGGTCATCAAATTCAGCCGGCACAGGGAGGAAAGGCGCACCCGCAGCATTTCCCAAAAAAGCTGCCACCGGTTTTTGGGCAGGTCCTCCTTTCGGAAATCCCCTTTGCCGCTTTTGCCGTAATAAAAACTGTTCATCATTTTGCCGAACATCGCTTTACCCTCCCGTATGATCCAAGGCTTGGCCTATTATAGCATAGATTCGACAAATTGAAAATACTCTTCCGCGGGGTCGGGAAAGTATTTTCCAGATGCTGTGAATCCGCGTCGGGGGGACGGGGGAGGGATCGACGCGGCGCGTTGATTCGCCGCAATCGTTACATTTCGTTCATAATTCTTGCAATTTCCCGGGAAACAAGGTACAATGATGCTGGTTACCAAGGAAGTCAAGCAAGGGGGGAATCCGTGCATGGAACAGAATTACGTTTTTATGACCGACAGCGACAGCGATTTGCTGTATTCCATCGCTGACGAGCGCAATATTCCCGTGGTGAAGATGCCCTATACCCTGGATGGGAAGGAGTATTTTGACGATAACGGCCGCAGCGGCGTGGAGAAGAAATTCTTTGAGCGCATGCGGCAAGGCGCCGTGCCCAGCACCTCGCAATTGCCCACCGAGGTGCACCTGGAGATTTTTGAGCCCATCCTGAAGGAGGGTAAGGATCTTTTGTTCGTTTCCTTCTCCTCCCAAATGTCCGCCACGTATGATAACGCCGTCAAGGCCAAGGATATCCTGCTGGCCAAATATCCCGAGCGGAAAATGATGGTGGTGGATACGCTGAGCATTTCCGGCCCCATGACGGTGCTGCTTATAAAGGCCCACGACCTGTATTTGGCGGGCAGGCCCATGGAAGAGGTGGCTCAGTGGCTGCTGGATAACCGCATGCGTTCCCACGCGTGGCTGACGGTGGGCGATTTGAAATACCTGGCCCGGGGCGGGCGCATTTCCTCCACCAGCGCGCTGTTCGGCTCGGTGCTGGATATTAAGCCCATCATCTGCATGGGCAAGGGCGGCAAATTGGACCCGGTGGAAAAGGTGCAGGGCCGAAAAAAGGCGCTGCGCACCATCGTGGAGCGCACGGCGGAAAACATCGAGCATCCGGAGGATCAAACCGTGATCATCCTGCAGGGCGACGTGCCGGAGGATGCCGATAAGCTGGCCGAAATGCTGCGCCAGCGTATCCCGCAGATCAAGGAGATCCGCATTCAGATCATCGGCCCCGTGATCGGCGCCCACTGCGGCCCCGGCACCCTGGCCTGCTGCTTCCTGGGCAAGGAGCGTACGATTTAAATGAAGCGGTATTTTATCGATCCCACCCTGCCCCAATGGAAGGGGAATTTTCACTGCCATACCACGGAAAGTGACGGCCACCGCACACCGGCTGAGGTGGCCCGCTTTTATGAGGAAGCGGGGTATGATTTCCTGGCGATCACCGATCACCGGAAGGTGGTGGACCCCGCCTCCATCCGGAGCGGCCTGCTGCTGATCCCCGGCACGGAGCTGGATTATTTCATTACCCGGGGCCACCGCCAGGCAATCCACATCGTGGGCGTGGGGGTGGATCTGGGGCTGATGGACACGCCGGGCCTGATGGATTCTCCCCAGCAGGGCATCGACGGCATCATCGCTGCCGGGGGAAAGGCCATTTTCGCCCACCCCGCCTGGTCGCTCAATGATCCGGAGGCGATCATGGGGCTGCGAGGGCTGAGCGCCGTAGAGGTGTATAACCATATGTCCGACGATCCCTGGAACGGGCGGCGGGGCGATTCCACCGCCATCTTGGATCTGTGCTGCGCCGATGGGTGCTGCCTGCCCTACGTGGCGGGGGACGATTGCCATAACTACGATGGGGATCAGTGCCATTCCGCGCTGATCGTCACCTGCGCGGAACGGGAGCAGGGGGCGGTGCTGAACGCCATGGCCCAGGGCCGGGTGTACGCCAGCCAGGGGCCAGTGATCAAAGAACTGAGCATCGAGGATGATACCGTTTATCTGCGCTGCTCCACCGCCCAGCAGGTCATTTTCAATTCCAACGCCATGTACGCCAAGGAGCGGGTGGTCGTCCGCCGGGGCATCACCGAGGCTTCTTACCCCCTGCGGGATTATGAAACCTTCATCCGCGTGGAGGTCACCGATCTGTGGGGCCGCGGCGCCTGGTCGTCGCCGATCCTGCTGAAGGACCGTTGACATAGGCGGGATCGTCGGGGCTGCGATTTGCAGCGCGTCGGCATCAACGCGTATCAGTGGATTCTTGCAAGGAATAAAGGATCATCAGAAATAACAAGGAACGCCTGGAGATTTTTCGGTTTCTCCAGGCGCTCCTTTGCTTTTGCACGGTTATTCTATTCTTATGCGGAACGATTCACGATACATGGAAGGCCTCCTTCATCCCGCCAGATTCCTCCGCTCCATTCTTTCTTTAGCTCCGTTTCAGCCGGGATGACAGCGTTTGTTACTTAATATTTGCCGCGATTGTGAAATGCGTTCAGGATGATTCCTGCGTCCACCGGGCAAATTCCTCGTCGGTGGCCAGCACGGTGTGGCTGCCGCCCACGGAATGCTCCACACCCTTTGCGTAATCGATGCCGCTGGAGGCGTAATCGTAGGTGATGGATTTCCGGCGCTTTTCCACCTCGGGATTGGGGTGGGGGATGGCGGACAGGAGGGATTTGGTGTAGGGATGGATGGGGTTGGTGAAAATTTCCTCCTTGGTGCCGGCCTCCACCATGTAGCCCAGATGCAGCACGCCGATGCGGTCGGAAATATACTTGACCATGCTCAGGTCATGGGCGATGAACAGGTAGGCGCAGCCCGTTTCCTCCTGGATATCCTTCATCAGGTTGACCACCTGGGCCTGGATGGATACGTCCAGGGCGGAGATGCACTCGTCGGCGATGATCAATTTGGGGTTCATGATCAGCGCCCGGGCGATGCCCACCCGCTGGCGCTGGCCGCCGGAAAACTGATGGGGATAGCGGGCGGCGTGCTCGGGGGAGAGGCCCACCTTTTTCAGCATTTCGCTGATTTGGTTGGCCCGGTCCTCCCGGGATGCGGAGCGACGGTGGATATCCAGCCCCTCGCCGATGATGTCGGCCACCTTTTTCCGGGGGTTCAGGCTGGCCATAGGGTCCTGGAAAATCATTTGCATTTCCTTGCGCAGCATATCCCGGGTGGCAGGGTCCATTTTGCCGGTGATATCCTTGCCGTCGAATGTGATCTTGCCGCCGGTGGGGTTGTGCAGGCGGATGACGCTGCGGCCGATGGTGGTTTTGCCGGAGCCGGATTCGCCCACCAGCCCGTAGGTTTCGCCGGGATAAATTTCAAAGGAAACGCCGTTGACGGCCTTCACCGTGTAGGAATGGGAGATGGGAAAATACTGCTTTAAGTTTTCCACCTTCAACAAGGGTTCGCTCATAGGTATTTTTCCACCTCCTTCCGGGCCCGCTCCAGCCGGGCCTTCAATTCTTTGGGCATTTCGATCTTTGGCGCGTCGGGGTGCAGCAGCCACGTGGCGGCGAAATGGGTGCGGCTGATCTGGAACAGGGGCGGATCGGCCTTTTCGTCGATGGCCAGGGCAAATTGATTCCGGGCGGCGAAAGCGTCGCCCTTGGGCTCGTGCAGCAGGTTGGGCGGGCTGCCGGGGATGGAATACAGCCGGTCGTCGTCGGTATCCAGGTCGGGCATGGCGGACAGGAGGCCCCAGGTGTAGGGGTGCTTGGGGTCGTAGAAAATCTCGTTCACGTTGCCCACTTCCACGATCTTCCCGGCGTACATTACATCCACATAATCGGCCACCTTCGCCACCACGCCCAGATCGTGGGTGATATAAATGACGCTGAGGCCCATCTTTTTCTGGATATCCATGATCAATTCCAGGATGCGGGCCTGAATAGTCACGTCCAGGGCGGTGGTGGGCTCGTCGCAGATCAGGATGTCGGGGTCGGCGCTGAGGGCGATGGCGATCACCACGCGCTGGCGCATGCCGCCCGACAGCTGGTGAGGGTAATTCCGGAATCGCTTTTCCGCGTCGGGAATGCCCACCAGGGTGAGCAATTCGATGGCCCGGGCGCGGGCGGCCTCCTTGCTCATTTTCTTGTGCAGGAACATGCCCTCCATGATCTGCCTGCCGATGGGCATGGTGGGGTCCAGGCTGGTCATGGGATCCTGGAACACCATGGCGATGCGCTGGCCGTTGATATTCTGCCGCAATTGCTTCTTGGGCAGCTTCAGCAGATCGATGGTTTGCTCCTTGCCGTTTTCATCGGTGTAGGTATACAGAATCTCGCCGCTGTTGACGGTGGCGTTGCTGTCCAGCAGGCCCATGGCGGCCTTCATTGTAACCGATTTGCCGGAGCCGGATTCCCCCACGATGGCCACCGTTTCGCCCTTGCACAGATCCAGGTTCACCCCCCGGATGGCGTGCACGACGCCCGCGTTGGTGCGGAAGGAAATATCCAGGTTCCTGATATCGAGGATGGTTTTCGATGCTTCGCTCATGTTACTCCCCTCCTCACATATCTTCCAGCTTGGGGGCCAGGGCTTCCCGCAGGCCGTCGCCGATGAAATTGAACCCCAGCATCAGCAGCGCCAGCACGATGATGGGCGGCAGGATCTGATAGGGCAGGGTGGTGATATTGTTGAACCCATCCTCGATCAGGGTGCCCACGGAGCACTGGGGCAGCACGATCCCCACGCCCACGAAGCTGAGGAACGCCTCGGTGAAAATGGCGGTGGGGATGGAAAACATCACCTGGGTGATGATGGGGCCGATGGTGTTGGGCAGGATCTCTTTGAAAATGATGTGGCCGTTGCGGGCGCCCAGGGTGCGGCTGGCCAGCACGTATTCCTGCTCCTTGATCTTCAGCATTTCGGCCCGGGCGATTTTGCTCATGCCGATCCATTCCGTCAGCAGCAGGGCCACGATCACCAGGCCCATGCCCTTGGGCATGAAGATGGCCAGCACCGATACGATGACCAGCCGGGGCACGCTGTTGGCAATTTCCACGAAGCGCTGCATCACGTTATCCACCGCCCCGCCGAAATAGCCCGATATCAGCCCGTAGCTCATGCCGATGATCATATCGATGATGATGGTCACAAAGGCGATCAAAAGCGACACCCGGGCCCCGTACCAGGTGCGGGTCCACAAATCGCGGCCCAGATCGTCGGTACCGAACAGGAAGGTGTAATCGGAAAAATTGCCCTCCAATTCTTCCCCAGTCAGCAATTTGTGCAGGGCGGGGATTTGGGGGGATATGCCCTTGGCCACCACGCGCTTGTTTTTATCGTTGCGGTACTGCACGATGTCCCGATAGCCGAAGGAATTCATCATGGGCCCGAAAATGGCGAACAGCACGATCAGCGTGATGATCACCAGGCCCACCACCGCCCGGCGGTTTTTAAAGAAGTGGATGAACACGCCCTTCCAGTAGCTTTGGGAGGCGAAATTGGCGTCGGTGCGGATATCCCGCTGGGACAGGAGCACAAAATCCTCCTTCGCGGGCACGTAGCCGTTGGCTGCCGCGATGGGATGGGTATCTTTCTTTGCCATGCTTTACGCCTCCTCTCCCTTGGCCGATACGCGGATCCGGGGGTCCAGCACGCCGTAGAGCAAATCGACGATCAGCATCACGCCGATGTACAGCGCGGAATACAGGATGCCCAGGGCCAGCACGTAGTTGTAATCGATGCCTTCGCCGGCGATGGCGTCCACCATCAGTTTGCCGATGCCGTTGATGCCGTAGATTTTTTCCACCACCAGCGCGCCGGTGAGCAGATCCACCACCAGCGGGGCCAGCACCGTGACGATGGGGATCAGGGCGTTGCGCAGCACGTGCTTCATCACCAGCCGCCGCCCGTACATGCCCTTGGCCTCGGCCAGGCGCACGTAGTCGCTGTCGAACACCTCCACCATTTCGTTGCGGGTGAACCGCGCGATGGTGGACATGGTGAACAGGCTCAGCGAAACGGAGGGGATGATGGAGGAGAAGGCAAACCGGGCGGGATCGAAGAAGTACGGGAAGAACGGAATTTTGAAGGAAAAGGTGTACTGCAGGAAGATCAAAAACACATAGGAAGGCACGCACACGCCCAGGATAGAAAAGACGGTGCAGAACCCATCCAGGAATTTGCCCTTATTCAGCGCCGCTGTGATGCCCAGGATCAGGCCCACCACCGTGCCCAGCAGGATGGCGATGCCGCCGATCCGGAAGGAATTGGAAATACAGGTGGACAGCACGGTTTTGATGGGCGCGCCGTTGTACAGGGAGGTGCCTTTTCCAAAGTCGCCCTGGAGCACATTGCCCATATAGCGCACAAACTGGGTGAGGATGGGATCATCCAGGCCCATTTCCGCCCGCTTATTGGCAATTTGCTCGGCGCTCATTCTTTCCGAAGGGAAGGGGTTGCCGGGCATGATGCGCACCAGCAGGAACAGCACGAACGTGATGATCAGCAGCGTCAGCAGCGCCATCCCGATCCGTTTCAGCACGTACTTGATCATAATTCATAAATCCTTTATCAAATGGAATAGTCAGAGCGGCCTCCGAAAAGACCGCTCTGACTTGAGGGAGAGTCATCCGGCTCTCGGAAAGGGCTTATTTGATGGTGGCGTCCTTATACACGCGGTTCAGGGCCACGGGATGGAACTGGATGCCCTCCGCGCCGGCGGAGATCAGGTTGGCGTTGGCCTTGGTGTACAGCGGAGCGATCACGGCTTCCTGCAGCACCAGGGTTTCGGCCTTGTACATGGCATCCCAACGGGCGTCGTAATCGGTGATGTAGGCGCCGGTGGTGCAATCGGCGATCAGCTGATCGTATTCCGCGTTGCTCCAGAAGCCGTAGTTGTTGGAGTTGTTGGTGATCCACATGCCCAGGTAGGTCATGGGGTCGGCGTAGTCGGGGCCCCAGCGGGTCAGCGCCACGTCGTAGTTATCGTTCTGCATCTTGTCCAGGCGCTCGGCCTTGGTCATGGGCTGCAGGTTGATGGTCAGGCCGGGCAGCGCGTCCTCGACGTCTTCCTTGATGGCCTGGGCCACCTTGGCCACTTCGTCGCCCTCGTTGTTGCCATAGATCATGGTGAAGGTGAATTCATCCACGCCCAGCTCGGCCTTGGCGGCTTCAAAGTATTCCAGGGCCTTCTCGGGGTCGTAGCCGATGTAGTCGGCGAATTTTTCCTGATCGGCGGAGAAATCCTCACCGGTGGTGCTGCTGGCAGCGAACTGCGGGGGCACGGCGGTGTAGGTGGCCAGGGAGCCATCCATCACGTAGTTATCCACCAGGTTGTCCCGGTCGATGGCGTTGGTGATGGCCAGGCGCAAATTGGCGTTGGCCAGCTTGCCGCCCTGGGCGTTCTTTTCGGTCTGGCTGAAGGAGAGATACCACATGTAACCGGCGCCGGTCACCTTCAGGTTCTGGCTCAGGGTGGCGTCCTTTTCAGCGGCGGCCACCTGGTTGCCGGAGATCATGACCACGTCCAGCGCGTTGGTGCGGAAGGCGGTCAGGGCGTTGTCGGAGGAGCCAACCACCTGATACTTGATGCCGGCCAGCTGGATGCGGTCAGCGTCCCAATAGCCGTCGTTCTTCTTGACGGACAGGGTGGCGGTGCCGGGGGTGTAATCTTCCAGCACGAAAGCGCCGTTGCTCAGGAAGGTTTCGGGGCTGGTGCCGTAGGTGCCGTCCTCGAGGCTGTTATAGAATTCCTCGTTGATGGGATAGAAGGTGGGGAAATACATCAGGCTGGGGAAGAAGGAAACGGGCACGTTCAGTTCCACCACGAAGGTCTTGTCGTCGGGGGCGGAAACGCCCAGGGTGGAAGGATCGGCCTTTTCGCTGCCGATGATTTCAGCGGCGCCCTTGATGTTGCCGATTTCATCCAGCATATAGGCGTATTCGCCGGCTTCCTTGGCGATGCGCCGCCAGGCGAACACGAAGTCGTTGGCGGTCACGGGAGCGCCGTTGGACCACTTGGCGTCCCGCAGGTGGAAGGTGTAGGTCAGGCCGTCGGGGCTCAGGTCGTAGTTTTTGGCGATGGCAGGCACGGCGGCGCCGTCGGCGTCCATCTGCAGCAGGCCGTCGATGCAGTCGGCGATGACTTCAAAGGAGTCGCCATCGGTGGCCAGGTTGGTGTCCAGGCTCATGACGTTGGTGCCCAGCATAACGCCCAGATATTTGCCATCCTCGGCCACGGCCGTGAAGGCGCAGGTGAGCAGCATCATGATGGACAGGGAAATAGCAAGCAGCTTCTTCAACATGATTCACCCTTTCAGTGAGAATTGATACAAAGCGGATGCGCTTCATATTCATTCCGATATTTTAGCGTAATAAAGTGAAAAAGTAAAGAGAAATACAATTTGAATACAATCATTTTTGAAAGAACAGAATTTTCACTTGCATTTTTTCTGATTTTGTTCACGGAAACAGGCCGGTTTTTCGGCTGCTTCCCGGCAAAGAATGCATTTTCTTTCCTTTCATCATGCAAATATGGCAGATTTGGAAGAAAGCAGGACATATGAAACAAACTGGAAAAATGACGCCTGGAGCGCCCGCGTCGCTTAGCCGGCCTTGAAAAAGGGGCGGGATTCCGATATAATAGAAATCAATCGGAGAAACGCATGAAAAACCGCGAACCAAAGAAGGGATGATCGCCCGTGAACGGCCAAGGGATCTTGGAGATGCTGCAAACCCAGGGAATCAAACTGCTGTCCGGCTTGCTGGTGCTGGCCATCGGCCTGTTTCTGGTGCGCTGGGTGATCAAATGGACCCGCGTCCGGATTGACAAGGTGCGCATCGAGCCCACGCTGAGGACCTTCCTGGATCATTTGATCCGGCTGATCCTGTATATCCTGGTGATCCTGACGGCGGCCAATGTGATGGGCATTCCCCTGACCTCCATCATCACCCTGGTGGCCTCCGCCGGGGTGGCGGTCAGCCTGGCGATGCAGGGGGCGCTGAGCAACCTGGTGGGCGGGCTGACGCTGCTGGTGCTCAAGCCCATCAAGGTGGGGGAGTATGTGAAGGTGGGGGATGTTGAGGGCACGGTGCGGGGCATCGGCGCTTTTTACACCGATATGACCACCCCCGACAACCGGCACATCTGCATGCCCAACAGCAATTTGACCAACGCCGCCATCATTAATTACACCCGGGAGGGCACCCGGCGGCTGGAGGTGGCCTATTCCGTCAGCTATCACGCGCCGATGGAGCAGGTGTTTTCGGTGCTGCGGGAGGTGATTGCCCGGCGGCAGGACGTGCTGCCCGATCCCGCCCCGGCGGTGCATTTGACCGCCTGCTCCGCCAGCAGCATGGATTACGTGGTGCGGCTGTGGTGCAAAACGGAGGATTATTGGGATCTTTATTTTTTCCTGATGGAGGAGGGCAAACGGGCCCTGGATCAGGCGGGCATCGAGGTGCCCTACCCGCAAATGGACGTACATATTAAATAACGCGATCACGCGGCGGTCGGCGTCCGTCCCCGCTTTGCTTCGGCGCTTCCCGGGCACAAGACGAATTTTCCTATTGGACAAATAGGAAAAAGGGGCGTATAATCATCCTAATTCATCAAATTGGAAGGAAAGCGGCGGGGATACAGCCATGGCAACGCAGGACCTGAAAACCCTTTTGGCGCAGAAAAAACGGCCCATCCTGGTGGAATTGGATCCACCGCGGCAAACCGATCCCGCCCGCTTTTTGCAGGGGGCGCTGGCGCTGCGCCAGGCGGGGGCCGACGCCATCACCATCGCCGATTGCCCCATCGGCCGGGCCAGCATCGACGCCAGCATGCTGGCCGCCAAATTGAAGCGGGAATACGGCATCGAGGCCCTGCCCCATATGGCCTGCCGGGACAGGAACCTGAACGCCGCCAAGGCCCTGCTGATGGGGCTGGATATGGAGGGGATCCATCAGGCGCTTTTGATCACCGGCGATCCGGTATCCCACGAGGACCGGGGGCAGATCAAGGGCGTGTTCCAGATGAATTCCCGCACCCTGGCCCAGGCCATCGGCGATTTGACCCGGCAGGGCATGCTGGCCCCCTTTTTCCTGTGCGGGGCGCTGAATATCAACGCCCGGAATTTTGACGCGGAGCTGGATAAAGCCCGGCGGAAGGAGGACTGCGGCATGCAGGCCTTCCTGACCCAGCCGGTGGCCAGCGAACGGGGGCTCCACAATGTGCGCCGGGCCCGGCAGGCCCTGGCTGGAAGCATCCTGGGCGGGCTGTTTCCCATCGTCAGCTACAAAAACGCCTGCTTTTTGCAGCGGGAAGTGAACGGGGTGGAGATCGACGGCGGCATCATGCAGGCCTACGAGGGCCTGAACCGGGAGGAAGGCGAGGAAATGGCCCGGCGGCTGTGCCGGGATACGGCCCGGAAGATGATGGATGCCGTGGACGGCTTTTATATCATGACGCCCTTTCAGCGGGTGGATTTGGTGAAGGGCATCATGGCGGACGTTCGATCGATCGGATAAGGCGGTGACGGAATGACGCCCAACGTGGACGACGCCCTGCGGTATATGGGGGCGGCCCGGGCCGACGGGGCCACCCGCCGGGCCATGGAGGATATAGCCGCCCTGCTGACGGCGAAGATCACGCCTCGGTACGTTTTTCGCTCGTTCCCGGTGGAGAAGGGGCCGAAGGGCGCGGCGCTGATCGGCTCCGGGCTGATCCTGCCGGGGGCCCTGGCCGGGCAGATGCTGGAAGGCTGCCGCCAGGCGGCGCTGCTGATGGCCACCCTGGGGGCGGGGTTTGACGCGCTGCTGCGCACATACGAAGCCCGGGATATGGCCCGGGCCGTGATGCTGGACGCCTGCGGCAGCGCCTATGTGGAAGCCGCCTGCGACGAGGCGGAGCGGGAAATCGCCGCCCGCTTTCCCGGCTGTTTCCTCACCGACCGCTTCAGCCCCGGCTACGGGGATTTGCCCCTGGCGCTGCAGGATGATTTTGTGGCGGCGCTGGAGGGGGAAAAACGCCTGGGCGTGCAGGCGCTGGGCAGTCATTTGCTGATCCCCGCCAAAACGGTCACCGCCGTGGCGGGCATTTCCGATACCCCGCAGGGGGCCAGGATCCGGGGCTGCGCGCGCTGTACCCTGCGGGATGGCTGCGCCCTGCGGAAAAGGGGGAAGAATTGTGGCGTTTCCATTTGACGGGGACTTCCTGTTTCTGGATGGGGCCATGGGCACCGTACTGCAGAAAAAGGGCATGGCGCCCGGTGAAATATCCGAATTGCTGAACCTGACCCGGCCCCAATGGATCGAAAGCATCCACCGGGCTTATTTGGCTGCGGGCTGCCGGGTGATTTACGCCAATACCTTTGGGGCCAACCGCCGCAAATTGCAAAAAACGGGCCATGCGCCCGGGGAAATCATCGCCGCCGCTATCGCCGCCGCCCGCCGGGCCGCCGGGGATATGGAGGCGTGGGTGGCGCTGGATATCGGCCCCATCGGCGCGCTGCTGGAGCCCCTGGGCACCGTGACATTTGAGGAGGCCTATGATATCTTTGCCGAAATGGTGGACGCCGGGCGGGACGCCGGGGCCGACCTGATCGTGATCGAAACCATGACCGATCTGTACGAGGCCAAGGCGGCGCTGCTGGCCGCCAAGGAGCGGTCAAAGCTGCCGGTGTTCGTCACCATGAGCTTCGATGCTTCGGGCCGCACCTTTACCGGCTGCACCGTGGCCTCGATGGCCCACACGCTGGAGGGGCTGGGTGCCGACGCCGTGGGGATCAACTGCTCCCTGGGGCCCGATGAATTGCTGCCCCTGGTGCGGGAACTGCGGGCCAACACCCGCTTGCCCATCATTGCCAAGCCCAACGCCGGCCTGCCCGACCCGGTGGACGGCCATTACGCCCTGCAGGCGGAGGATTTTGCCCGGTCCATGCTGGCGCTCATCGACGCGGGGGCCAACATCGTGGGCGGCTGCTGCGGCACTGATCCCGCCTACATCCGGGCGCTGATCGGCGCGGCGGCGGGCAGGCAGTTCAATAAGGGGCCGGCCTGCCGGGCCGCGGGCTTCGTGTGCACGCCTACCGTGCCCCTGCGTTTGGACGGGGTGCGCCTGATCGGCGAAAGGATCAACCCCACCGGCAAAAAGCGCTTCCAGCAGGCCCTCCTGGAAAACGACCTGGATTACATCGTGGACGCCGCCATCCAGCAGATGGACGCCGGGGCCGATATGCTGGATGTGAACGTGGGCTACCCCGGGGTGGAGGAGGAAACCATGCTGCCCCGGGTGGTGAAGGCCATTCAGGCGGCCTGCGATCTGCCGCTGCAGTTGGATTCCGCCAATCCCGCCGCCATCGAAGCGGCGCTGCGGGTATACAACGGCAAAGCGGCGGTCAATTCGGTGAACGGCGATCGGCAGGTGATGGATCGCATCCTGCCCATCGTGAAAAAGTATGGGGCCGCCGTGGTGGGGTTGACGCTGGATGAAAACGGTATCCCCGATACGGCGGAGAAGCGCTTTGCCATCGCCCGGCGCATCCTGGATCGGGCGCTGGATTACGGCATCCCCCGGGAGGACGTGTGGATCGACTGCCTGACGCTGACGGTGTCCGCCCAGCAGGAGCAGGCGGAGGAAACGCTGAAGGCGGTGGAGATGGTGACCCGGCAGCTGGGGCTGCAAACGGTGCTGGGGGTCAGCAACATTTCCTTCGGCCTGCCCAACCGCCCCCTGATGACCCAAACCTTCCTGATCCGGGCGCTGCAGGCGGGGCTGACGCTGCCCATCGTGAACCCCAACCAGCGGGAGATCATCGACGCCGTGGCCGCCTTCCGGGTGCTCAGCGGCCAGGATGCGCAAAGCAGGCGGTACGTGGCTCGCTTTGCCAACGCCCCCGAAAGCCGCCCCGCCCCCGCGGCGGGGAGCATGGGGCTGGATGAAGCCATCCTGCGGGGGCTGAAAAGCGAGGCGGGCAAATTGGCGAAGGAAGCCCTGGGCCGGGAAAGCGAAATGGAAATCGTGGAAAACCACCTGATCCCGGCGCTGGACCGGGTGGGGGCGGATTACGAAAAGGGCGTGGTATTCCTGCCCCAATTGCTGTCCGCCGCCCAGGCGGCCCAGGCGGTGTTTGAGGAAATCAAGATTTCCCTGCTGAATAAGGGGCAGGAGAAGGTCAGCAAGGGCAAGATCCTGATCGCCACCGTGCAGGGGGATATTCACGATATCGGCAAAAACATCGTGAAAACCGTGCTGGAAAATTACGGCTACGAGGTGGTCGATCTGGGCAAGGATGTGAAGCCGGAGGCCGTGGTGCGTGCCGCGGCGGAGCAGAATATCCGCTTGGTGGGCCTGTCCGCCCTGATGACCACCACCCTGCCGGCCATGGAAGAAACGGTGCGGCAGCTACGGCAATTGCCCGACCCGCCGCAAACGTTCGTCGGCGGCGCGGTGGTGACGGAGGCGTACGCCCGCTCCATCGGCGCTGATTATTACGGCAAGGACGCCCGGGCCGCCGTGGCCATCGCCCGGCAGGCGCTGGGCGAGTGAACTGTGATCCTGGGCAACCGCGGCAAGCGAGCAAAAGAGAATATCAAGGCCGTTCAGAAGCCATAGGGCATCGACGCTTCCGTGAATAGAAACAAATCCCTTTCTCTGCCGTCATGGGATGGAGGAAGGGATTCGTTTCGTTCATGAAAATATCGGGGTGTAGGGAAATGGGCTGTTGATATTCCGGGGAAAGCCGTATATCATGGGGATGAAAAGAAGGGTTTTCGTCCCGCGTGGCGGGCGGAAGCATGGAATATGCCATCGCGGGCGGAGGCCCGCCAAAGAGGGGCCGTGGGCGGTGCTTTTCGCTCTTTTCGAGCCTGTGGCGGAACGCCGGACGCGCTTCGGGGACGCGTCAATGGGGAAGAGGACGAAGCCATGGATGAGCAAACCGAAAGAAGCGGGTTAGACCGATATTTATCGTCGGTGGACGTGTGGGCGATGGCCTTCGGCTGCATGGTGGGATGGGGCGCTTTTGTGCTTCCTGCTGCTGTCCTTGTGGTTCCTGCTGGGCTTTGTGTTCTACTGGCGTACCATCCAGCACAGCCCGCTGACGGAATTTGGCGGCATGTCCACCTCCGGCATCGTGCTGTTTGCCCTGCTGATGTATTCCGCCCTGATGTGGCTGGCCAAGCAAGTGGCGGCCAAGAACAGCATGGACGAAGCGCGCACCCCCCCCGGGAAAAACGAAGCATGCCCTGAAAATCAAATACGCGATCCGGCCCAAGGCTCCGGGCCTTATGTATCTGGCGGCGATCTATCGCTACGAGGAAAGCCAGAAACTGCCCGTGTTTTCCATCCTGACCCAGGAGCCGGCGCGGGAAATCGCATTCATCCACGATCGTATGCCCGTCATTTTCTCCGATGCCGCCCGAGGTGCCTGGCTGGATCCCGCCGCCGATCCCCAGGAAGTGCTGAAGCTGTGCAAGCATGACATGATTTATCGAACAGCGTAGAGATGTTCACTTGTCCGCAAAAATACCCCCTTCGCCTGCGGAGGATGCACTCCCGGGGCGCTGCTTGGCTTCGGTCTCTCCATGATGTCAACCTTAACCCTGCAAAATCAAATAAACCGGATGAATAACTTTTCTTTTACGTTTGGCAAGATTCGTTCAGATTAGAATTACTTGCGGAAACGCATTGATTTCTAAAACTGCTTGAGTTATAATGTTAATTGAAAGGACGTGTTGAAATTGACTCAGGGCCAATACAAGCATGAAATGATGCAAAAGGTGATTCTTGCTCATGGAGCAACGGAGGATGCCACGGAAAAGCTGCGTCTCTCCAACGAACTTGCCTCTATGATCAATGATTTTTGGACGGACGAAAGAACGCTGGATTATATCAACTATATCACAGCGCCTAACGGAACAATCTGCGCCGCCTGTAAAGATATGGCCTATTAAAGGAGGGTATGTTATGGCGCTTGTTACCTGCCCCGAATGCGGAAAGCCGGATGTATCGTCTACGGCTACAAGCTGCCCATACTGCGGCTATAATCTAAAACGGCATTTTGATGGGTCGGAAGCAATGGCTGCACAAGTAAGTGAACAAGTCGAAGTAATCAAGCAGCAACAAGCTGCTACAGCCGCCAAAGCCAAGAAATCGCATCCACTTCTCACTATGCTTTTGTTGGCTATTGGTATTTGGATTCTTGTTATGATCCTTTGGAATAACATGCCGTCCAGAAAGTATAAGTACACATGTTATTATTGCGGCAAAGGAATTGATGCCTACTATCTGCATGATAATCATTATACTTGTTATTCTTGTCATAAGCTTCTGGAATGAAAAACAAGTATTTTAGGTCATTATACGAGAACACACAGCAATGTGTGTTCTTTATATATGGGAGGAAATATGGAAACAAAATCTTTGGCTACGCAGGATTTTCAATCGGTTTTTATGCACCCGCACGGAAGGAAGGCATCCTGCAGCATAAAGACGCCTGCGAGAAGCTCTTTGAATAATGTTCTGCACACATTTTGCACACAAAAAAAGGCCGGAAACCCAGGCGGCATAAGGCTTTCCGCCGATTCACTTCACACAGTTCTGCAAATTTTGCCGTGTTTCACTCGAAAGAACCCTTGTTTTGGGCATGGAATACCAACAAAGAAAAGCCCCGGAAGCCAGGTAAATCAAGGCTTTCGGGGCTTGGTGGGATTAGTAGGGCTCGAACCTATGACCTCCACGATGTCAAAGCCGCCTTTCGGCAGTTGCCAGAGACAACAGCCGTCAGGCGTCTTGGTGAATAAACATAAGCATTTATGGACGCTATGAGGTTATCGATGTATATTTTTGCAGATGTAATGAAAGAATATCATCCTCAGTTTCCGCTTGTCCTGTAATGCTTACCTACTTCTTGAATCATTGAACGAAACTGCTCTTTGACAGATGCAGGCCCAACGATGGTGATTTTGTTCTTCATGCCGAAAATCCAGGCAAAGAATTGATCTCCCACGGCGACGGGGACATCGACGATGATATAATCCTTGCCGTTTTTGTCCTTTTCATGACGTGGAACGAGGTTAGAGCCGAATTTATCTTCGATGGCGTAGTAATAGAATTCTGGACAGCGCAATGTAACATATTCTTTTTCTTCACCGAACATATTGAACATGGATTGAGTGCGGAAGGATAGCTCCTTTTTGAATGCCTGGAATTCTTCCTGCCCGTCTTGGGTTTCTTCCAATACTTGAATGCTTTCCATGCGGTCAATACCAAAGGGCATGACAGTCAAAGAATTTATTGAGGAAAAGTATAAGCCCGCTTTTTTCCCAACGTTGAAACGCACCACCAGGGATAATTACGAACAATACTTGAAACTGAACATTATCCCATTCCTGGGTGACTATGCGTTGGATGAAGTGAAGGTTGATACCATTCAACGGTTCAACAATTGGATGGCGACGGCTGGACAGCGGGGGCGAAAGGCCAATCTCAATAAGAACACCATCGAAAGGGTGCGGGGACTGACAAGCCGCATTTTCAAGGTGGCCCAAGAAATGGGGCTGATTTCTGATACGCCATTCAAAAATACGCTGCTTCGGATTCATGCGGAATCAGGCGGTCACCATAACGCCATGGATGATGAGATGGTCGCAAGCGTAAAGCAGAGAATTCCTCTTTTGGAAAACGAAGAAGAGCGGCTTTATATGACGCTGACCGTCTTCATGGGGATGCGGCCCGAAGAAGTGATGGGGCTGCGGTGGGAGGATTTGTGCCTGGAGCAGAATTTCGGTTATGTGCGGCGGGCTGTAACTTATCCCGACAACAGCAAGCCCTGCATCGATACGACAAAAACCGAAGCATCGGCCCGAACCATCTTGATCACCAAAACACCCAAACAAATCCTGACCTCCACGATGCACAATTATGGCTTCATTCTGGGCGGCGAAAATCCGTGGTGCTATTCCCATAAAGAACGAGTGCGGAAAAGGGCGTTTGAACATTTGGGCATCAAGGGCTATACGCCGTATGATTTCCGTACCACCTTCGCTACACAGGCCAAGGAGAGCGGACAGACGTCGGCTCAGGTGGCCGATTTGCTGGGGCATAAAGATACAAGAATGGTAGAAACCATTTATGCCCGAACCAGACACCACAGTGTGATGAAGCAATTGGCCGCTATCGAACGCCTGAACGAGTGAAATTGCAAAAGAATTGCATGAAAAAATGCCGCCAAACCCTTGTGAAATAAGGATTTGCGGCGTTGGGCTGTTGCAGGATTCGTTGCAAAGAGCCTGAAAATCCCGTGAAGTGCAGAGAAGATCCAACAAAGAAAAAGCCCGAAACCGTTGATTTACAACAGTTTCAGGCTTGGTGGGATTAGTAGGGCTCGAACCTATGACCTCCACGATGTCAACGTGGCGCTCTAACCAACTGAGCTATAATCCCAGGGACGAGAAATATTATAGCATGGATCGGCGAAAAGTGCAAGGGTAAAAATGAAAAAATACGAGGAATAAAAAGTTTATTATTAAATGCGAAAGCGGAAACCACCCGCCGACGCATTTATTTTTTACCATTGTGGGGGTGATGAACATAAGCAAATACAAGTATATGACCTATGAGCAACGGAAAGCATTGGCAACCATGCACGCCTATAATGTACCGCTTACGGAGATTAGCACCACGCTCGGTGTGCACCTTGCGACCCTATATAGGGAATTAAAGCGGGGAGGCGTTGAAAAACCCGGCGATACATACGACCCGGATGTAGCCGAAAAAGCTCTTAAGGACAATTTCAAGAAACGGGGTCGGGTATGCGTCTAACCCCCGGTACCGGGGGGTTAGACGGCGGGCCGCATTTGTGGAGGCCGGTCGGCGGGGATGGATACGCTTTTATTAAATCCGTTGACGGTGAGTGTATCCGGCGCGGGTTCGATTCCCGCCCTTCACGCCATTTTGAAAAGGGGGATTATATGCTTACCTTACCTATCAAGCGCAAGAATGGTTCGATATGATCGTGGATGGAGTAAAGAAAGAGGAATACAGGGAAATAAACCACTATTATATGACCCGCTTTAAGAATTTACCCCGTACCATGCTCAACGGTAAGGCTCAGACGATTATAGCCCTCCGCGCCGGGTACAGAGCAGATAGCCCCAAACTCTATATACGGTGCTGGATTGATACCGGCACAGGGCGCACAGAATGGGGCGCGGAGCCTGGCAAAGAATATATCCGGCTCCATATTGAAAGCGTATCCATCGCCAATAATATGGCGTGATATATGCGAGGCCAAACGGGGCGGGTATCAACCATTAAAGGAGGCGAGACAGCCTCCCATGGACGAAAAAAGGAAGTGCCGCCGCCCGCCGCCGGGTGCAATCCCGGCCCTCGCTCAATCCTCAAATACAGCAGGAAAGGAGGTTTTCATAATGGCTATGAGGCCCATCGACGGGATCGGTGAAATGATGCAAGGCGCGGTTAATGAACGCTTCAAAGCGGCCATGCGTACCGTGCTTGCCAACATTGCCGACCCCAATACGGACGCAAAGAAAAAGCGGAAAATCACGATTACACTTACCCTTGCGCCCAGCAAAGACCGCACGACCGCCGAATGTACGCTTGAGGTACATAACAACGTTGCACCGCCTACGCCGGTATCTACCACCCTTGCCATTAACCGGGACGATTACGGCAACATTAGCGCGACCGACCTCAATGGACAGTTGCCCGGTCAAATGGAGGTTGACGATTATATCACGCCTCAGGCGGAAAACGCGGGCAAGGTTACAGAATTGCGCTTTGCAAACGGAGCGCGGTAAAACGTAGAAAGGATAGGTACACATGGAACAGGAAAAGAACACCACCAAGGAAACCATGCAGGAGCATACCGCCGAGGCTATTTTCTCCGGCCCTTTCCCTATGGGAAAAGACCTTGCCGAATTTCTCTATGAATTGGGAAAGAGCGACCGCAATTATTCCGTAATGGAAATTAACGGCGCATCCTATGTAAATCTGCCGAGCGGATGCCTTACCCGCATTAAACCCGTGGATGATAAGCCCTCCCCGGATTGCATGGAAATTCGCACGCTTTCCGGCCTTGTGGATTTCCTGCATAGCGGAGCAGATGCCGACGCGCTCTTTCATGAGCATGCTCGGCTTTATGCGTGCGTGGAAAAGGTGGATACCGTTGTTATCTATACGCCCCTTTGCGGCGTGGATAATTCCCGCAAAGCTATCGCCCGTTGCGCGGTACGCATCCCGGATATTACCTTTGACCGCTACATGGCCCCGGAAGATTTCGTTATCATGTTGCAAACCCGTTTCCTTGAGGGAGAAAACCGCGACGGCGTTATTTCGCTGGCGGGCAATCTCAAATCAGAGGAAAGCGCACAGACCGCCGATGACGGAATGAGCCAACGGATCGTTGTAAAACAGGGCGTTGCCTCCGCGGGTGAGGCCGTTGTCAAAAATCCCGTGTGTCTGGCCCCGCGCCGTACCTTTGATGAAGTGGAGCAACCGAGTTCGCCCTTCATTCTCCGCTTTAAGCAAGATGGAGCCGCCGCCGGGGTTGCGCTCTTTGAGGCGGACGGGGGCGCGTGGAAAATTGCCGCTATCCGGGCTATTGGTGAATGGCTCAAGGCAAAGTTGGCCGACCTGCCCGTTATTGTTATTGCGTAATGCGCGGGGAGGCGCAAGCCTCCCCCTCCCCTATGCCGGGGGCGTGGTGCCTCGCGGCCCGCACGACCCGCGATGGGGTTCGATTCCCTGCCCGGTGCCAATGAGATTAAACAATAGAAAGCGAGGGTTATTCGTGCAAGAAAATCAAGCTATCACCACCGCAATGGCGGCGGAAATGTCTATTTTATCATTAGATGAAATAGCATCCCAAATCAAAGGCCGTGTTTCCATTATGACAGAAAGCGCCATTTACATCGGCAATCTGCTTATCGCGGCAAAGGACAAATGCAATCATGGAGAGTTTGCCGCATGGCTGGCCGGAAACGTGGGATTTAAGCAATCCACGGCGGATAACTTTATGCGGCTGGCCCGCGAGGTGCCGCTCCAATCTCCACTTGCTCAGTTGCCATACTCTAAGGCGCTGGCCCTTCTTTCCGCCCCTGCTGAGGATCGGGAAAAGCTGGCGGAGGGCGCGGAAAGCGCCTCCGTGCGTGAACTTAAGGAAAGAGTAAAGCAAGCGGAGGCGGAGCGCGATGCGGCCCGGCAGAACGCGCAGAACATGGCCGCACAGCACGCACGGGCGCAGGATATGGCGGAGCAGTATTCGCAACATTACTTTGCCATGATGAACGAGAAAAACACCATTGAGGAAAGGCTAAATACTATCCTGGCCGCGCCGCCGGAAACCGTGGAAGTACAGGTAGAAGTCGCGCCGCCGGATTATGAGGCAATCAAGGCCCGCAATGCGGAATTATCTAAGGAATTGGAGCAAGCGGAGGAATACGCGGTACAGGCCGAAGCGGATGCCGCCAATGCCCGCGCAGAATTGCGCCGCGCCCAGCAAGAGCAAAGCGGTACCGGCTCCCATACCTTAATTGATGTATCCACCTTTAAGGGCGCAGTCGGGCGCTTTATGGCTGAGGCAAGCATATACGCCAATGTGGGCGCGGTTTACGCCCACGCAACGCGGGATGATTTGGCGCGGTATTCCTCTATTCTGCTTACGCTGGAAACCTTTACGGCCTCCATGCGGCAAGCGCTGAACGTGCCGCCGGTTATTGTGCTGGATGCCGAGGAAATGTGAGGGGGTGGACGCTATGACGGGAAAAGAAGTTACCACCGCCATTGTAGGCGCACAAAAAGCCCTTTCCCCTGTCCGCAACGATAGCGGCATGGAAACAAGCCTTGCAAAAATGGAGCAGATCATAGAACAGGCGGCAAGCCTTGTTATTCTGCTTGAGGGACGGCTAAGGGATGCCGAGGCCGTATTCAATCAACAGGTTTACATATCCGGCAGGGATGCAAAAAGCCTAACCCGCGCCGTACAGTGCCGCGCAAGGGCCATTTGCGACGATGCCGGGGTGGATTACCACCAGGCGGGCGAAATTGTCCGCAAAGCCATATACCGGGCAATCCGGGATGAATACGGTATAGAAACCCTTTACGATATGCCTCAGATCAAGTATTTCGAGGCGCTTGACAGCATTCGCGGCTTTAAGAGCTTTACCCTATTAAAACGCTTACGCGCCATGAGATCGGAGGGAAACAATAGCGGTTGATGAAAGATACGGCAGAATATGCCGTTGTATGGGATATTGACCTCACAGACCGCTATATCGCGGAAATAGTGGAGCATGGCCGTTTTGGGGCAAATCCGCTATGCAAGGTGATTACCATATTAAGCTACCCCATACAACACGCCATTTTATACCGGGATGTAGCAAACGAAAACGCGCCGTATCCATGCGGCGCAATCACCCGTTTAACCGTCATACGCCCAATATCAGCAGATGAAGCACGGAAAGCGCCTCCATATCCTGAGGCGCTTAAAGCCGCCTTGTCCGCCGCACTGGATGCCGCCCGCGTCGTCGGTGACGGGCCAGTTATAGAAATATTGGAGCGCCACGCAAATGGGGAATACCGCAAAAAGCGGTTAATATTCAAAAGGAGATAAAAGGCATGGCCGTGTTTTATATCAGAGAGCGAAACGCCTTCTATTCATGGCTTACCTTAAACCATATCAGCCCAACGGCCCAAGCGCTTTGGAATGCATTATTTACAATCTACAACGCGCAGGGATGGCCGGATGAATGGTTAGAGGTGCCCGAATCGTTGCTTTGCTCCTATATGCACGTTGGGAAACAAGCCCTATACGACGCACGAAACCAGCTTAAAAACAAGGGGTTATTAGATTTTCAAAAAGGAAACCGGAATAAACAGGCTGTAAAATACCGACCAATATGGCTTACGCCGCAGGATGAGGCAGACGAAACACCACAACAGGGGCCAAGTTATCCACAGAGTTGTCCACAGAGTTATCCACAACCCCCAAATGCTCAGATGGATAAAGCGGAAAATATGGAAAGTTGGTCGGAAAAACAGACTAACGAACAGACCAACATAGAAACCAATAACAAGACCAACAATCAGACCAACGAGCAAACCAGCGCGCCAACCATACCCACGCCCCTTAGTACCAAGCCGGAAAAGATGCTGCTCTTTCCGCTGCTCGTTCTGCGATGCCGCTGTTGCCGGATTTCCTGCACCCGCTGAAATATGTCCATCTCAATGATCACTTCATGGTGCCCGGGAAAGATCGCCCATTTTTCTTTGGGATTATCACGGGTCTTTTTATCCCAGATCGACTTGGTGAAGGTCTTGAAATTCACTAAACAGCCCGTATATTCCAGCATTTCCAGAATATGCACTACCTCTGCACTGTTCCAGTGACAGGGATTCTCTGGAATAGGATTAGGAACATTGATCCCCATCCGGCTTTTATGTGCCGCCGGGGTCAATACCTTCTCCGCATTAAGCTGATCAGCAATCTGGCTGGGGCCCCGTCCTTCCATACACAAATCGAAGATGTGTCGGACAACCCGTGCCGCTTCAGGATCGACAATCCAATGCTTCGGATCGGCAGGGTCTTTCATGTACCCATAGGGGACGTTCGTGGTCAGTGGAACACCTTTTTCTCCTTTTGCCTTGTTGACCGCACGGATTTTCCGGCTGGTGTCACGAGCATAGTACTCGTTTACCCAGTTTTTGAT
>JAFUXH010000040.1 GCA_017470945.1 Clostridia bacterium
GCGGCTGCGGCGGCCAGGGCCCCCACGCTCATGGCCGCGCCGGTTTTCACCATGCGCTGCACCGCGTCGCTCAGCCCGGCCTTGCCGGTTTTTTTTCCCATGATCACCCGCATTTGCTCGGTCACGGCGATGATGGCGAAGGGGGCGGCCACCGACAGGGTATCGATCACGCCGCTGTCCTCCATCAGGCCCAGATCCACCGCCACGTTGTCGGCGTAGGACAATCCGGCAGTCACGGTATCGATCAGGTTTTCCTTCCGGCGTTTGGTATATTTTTTCACCAGTTCTTCGTAGGCGGGCATCGGTCGTTTTCCTCCATTCGGCAAAAGTCAACGGGAGTACGGAATGATTATACCATAACGCTCGGCGTGCTCCCATTCGGGGCCCGCCGAGATGGAGAATTGACCTGCGGTCAATTTCCTCGTTATTATGCCATAACGCTCGGCGTGCTCCCATTCGGGGCCCGCCGAGATGGAGAATTGACCTGCGGTCAATTTCCTCGTTATTATACCATAACGCTCGCCGCTTTTCCCTTCGGGAAGCGGCGAGACGGCCGACCACGCTTCGCGTCGGTCGCCTCGTCATTATCATACCATAAAACAGGCAGTTCGCCAAGGGCTTTGGATCACAGGGAAAAGATCCACCCGGCCAACGGCGACAGGACGATCATCACCAGGGAAAAGCACAGGGAATTGACCGAAATCAGCGTGGCCCGCTGGGCGGGCGGCACCAGGGCGTTCAATTCCACGTCGGCCCGGATCTGGATCAAATCGTCGGCGAAGGCGGCCAGGAAGCCGCCCAGGGTCATGATCCACGCCCGGTGAATTCCGCCAGGAAGCCCAGGCACGCCAGCGCGGCGGTTGCCAGGAAGATGCGGGTGAAGGGCCAGTCCTTGACCCGCTCCGACATCCGGGCGCCCAGCACCCCGCCCATGGACATCAAAAACAGCAGCGGGCCCAGCACCCAATCGGCAATGCCGGTCATGGGCAGCTTGGCCTGCAGGAAGAACAGCAGCAGCACATCCACCGCCCCCACCAGGGCGTTGCGCAGGATCAGATGGGCCACGGCGCGGTTGCCCCGCAGGAAGGTTAGGCTTTCCTGGCAGCAAACGGCGATCTTCTCTTTCATCCTCGCGCGGTTTTCCATCACCACCGCGTTTTCCTCCATGCCGGCCGCCAGGCCCAGCCGGGGGATATCCAGCGCGATGCCGATCATTTGGGCGGCGGTGTTGCCGATCATCACGGCCACGCCGGCGGCCAGGGTGGCGATGCCGTTGGAAACGCGGTAAATCACCGTTTGGGTGGATACGTAGTGGTCGTACTGATCGGCGCAGCGGTGCTCCAGCAGGGTGTCGTAGGCCAGGGCGCTGTCGGTGCCGGAGGCGAAATTGTAGGTCAGGGCGCTGAAGGCGATGGATACGCACACGCCCGTGAAGCTGGTCCAGAAGGCCATCGTCAATGCGGACAGAATGCCCATGACGCAGGAAACCATCAGGCTCTTTTTCCGGCCCATCACATCGGCGAACACCCCGGAGGGGATTTCCGCGGTGATGCTGACCAGGTGAAACACCGTTTCGGCGACGCCCACCTGGATCAGGGTGAAGCCCCTGGATACCAGCAGCAGCACCCACGCTGCCCCGGCGATGGACAGGTTGCCCAAGGCGTTGAAGGCATACAGTTTTCGAATTTGCTTTTGAACGGCAGACATAAAAAATACTCCTTTCAGCTGATGGCAGATGAAAGGAGCAATGCGCGTTGAATGGGGGATGAAAGCGGTTTATTTCTCCCCAAAGGGCGCACTGCTCCCGTCAAACGCCATTTTGCAGCCGTTCATCAGCTGCAAATTCGGGGTTTTCCAGAACATGAGCGCGCCCTCCCTTCCTGTAAATTTCGATATGATTATAGCACGCCGAGGCGGCGAATGCAAGCTTTTGGGAAACAAAGTATCCCGGCTTTTCCCGTTATTTGAAGAAATTGATCACCGTGACGATGATCCATCCGCCCACCACGATGCCGGCCAGCCAGGTGGCCTGGCGCAGCAGGCCGGTGAACCCTTCCACCTTCTTGATCTTTTTTTCGCCGATGGATTTTTCGGCCTTTTCCAGGCGGCGGCGCAGGGCGTCGATTTCCTTTTGCATATCGCCCACGGTCACGTTGGCGTCGTGCAATTGATCCAGCAGGTTCTGCTCCATCAGGGTCTGCTGGGCGGCCAGGGCTTCGCTTTCCTTTTGCAGCTTTTGCTGATCCTCGCTCAACCCCTCGGCCACCAGGGTCATTTCGGCGGTGAATTCCTCCACCAGCTGGCCCACGTCCTTGCCCTTGAGAGGGGAAAGCACGCCGTTCATAAAATCCTTGGCCGACTGCACGATGGTCTTGGGCGGCGCTTCCTCGGGGATCAGGCCGTTTTTTTCTTCATTCATGGCTTATACCAGGCGGATACCTTCCGCCGCCTGCTCCGCCCGGTAGCGGGCCAGCAGTTTTTCGATCCGGTCATAGGGGTTGAGCAGCTTGCTCAGGGAACGATCATGGTTCAGGGTGGCGATGATGTAGGAAATATACTTGCTCAAATCGGCTTCGATGAACCATTCGGCCTTTTCCAATTCGGGGCGGCGGTAGGTCAGGTTGGTGGCGATCACCCGGGACAGGTAGCCCTCCTGGTACGCCCGCTCAAAGGCATCGATGCCGCTGGTGAAGAAGGCGAAGGTGGCCACGGCGAAGATGCGGTTGGCCTTGCGGGCCTTGAGCTCCTTACACAAATCCAGCATGCTGTCGCCGGAGGCGATCATATCGTCGATCACCAGCACGTCCTTGCCCTCCACCGGCGCGCCCAGGTATTCGTGGGCCACGATGGGGTTGCGGCCGTTGATGATGGTGGTGTAATCCCGCCGCTTGTAGAACATGCCCAGCTCCAGCCCCAGCACGGAGGAGAAGCGGATGTTGCGGCTCATGGCCCCTTCGTCGGGGGAGATGACCATCATGTTTTCCTTGTCGATGGCCAGGTCCTTTTCCTTGCGGCACAGGGCCTTGATCATTTGGTAGGTGGGCATCACGTTTTCAAAGCCCAGCATGGGCACCGAATTGGCCACCCGGGGATCGTGGGCGTCGAAGGTGATCACGTTGGATACGCCGTAGGCCTGCAATTCCCGCAGGGCCAGGGCGCAATCCAGGCTTTCCCGGGAGCTGCGGCGGTGCTGCCGGCTTTCATACAGCATGGGCATGATCACGGTGATGCGCTTGGCCTTGCCCTCGATGGCGGCGATGATGCGCTTGAGGTCCTGGAAGTGATCGTCGGGGCTCATGGGCACTTCCATGTCGTACATTTTATAGGTTTTGTTGTAGGCGCACACGTCCACCAGGATATAGATATCGTACCCGCGCACGCTTTCCTTGATCACGCCCTTGCTTTCGCCGGTGCCGAAGCGGGGGCAGTAGGCCTTGACGAGGAAGGAATCCCGGTTCACGCCGGGGATGGTGTAGAATTCTTCGTCCTGCACCTCCTGCAGAGAGTTCCATTTTTGCAGCCATCCGTCGATCTTCCGGCCCATATCCTCGCAGCCGGACATCGCGATGATCCCCAAGGGTCCTACGGGAATGCTTTTCAGGTCCTTACCCCATTCGGTGAGAAAGTTGTTCATGCCCCAACACCCCTTCGCGCTTGATGTACTCTTTGGAACTATATTATACATGAAATTTGCACGGAAGAAAAGAGAAAAACACACTTTTTCGCATATTTGGTCAAAATAGCGAAAAAAAGGGCGAAAAAATCATTACTCTGGTTCAAATCACAAATCCGCCGTTGACGCCCAGCGCCTGCCCGGTGATGAAGCCGGCCTCCGGCCCGCACAGGAAGAGCGCGGCCCGGGCCACGTCTCGGGGATTGCCCAGGCGGCCGAGGGGCGTTTCCTGCCGCAGGGCCTCCAGGTCGGCGGGGGTATATGCTTTCAGCATGTCCGTTTCGATGACGCCGGGGCAGATGCAGTTGACCCGCACGTGGGAGGGGCCCGCCTCCTTGGCCAGCGCCTTTGTCAGGCCGATCAGCGCGGCCTTGCAGGCGGAATAGGCCGCTTCGCAGGAGGCGCCGGTCTGCCCCCACATGGAGGAAATATACACGATGGCGCCCGCCTGGTCGCTGATCATTTGGGGCAGGAACGCCCGGGTGGCCAGGAAGGCCCCCCGCACGTGCACGGCGAACAAATCGTCCCACTGGGCTGCCGTCATATCCTGCAGCAATCCCGTATGGCTGGTGCCGGCATTGCAGATCAGCGCCTGCACGCCGCCGGGGAAATACCGGCGGGCGGCGGAAAGCAGGGCGGCGTGGTCGCTTTCGCTGCGGGCGTCGCAGGCCACGGCGAGGGCGCCGGTTTCCGCGGAAAGCGCCTGGGCGTCATCCCCGCTGCGCAGGTAGGTGAACAGGACCCGCCAGCCCTTCTGGGCGAACAAACGCACCATGTCGGCCCCGATGCCCCGGGAGCCGCCGGTGATCACAACGTTGGGCATGCTGCCGCCTTTCCCACAAAAAGCGGGCCATCCATCGCTGATGACCCGCCTGTGATTTATAAATTTTCCCCGTTCCAGCCCCAATGATCGGTTTCGTCGTATTCCACGTAGATCCCGTCGGGGGCGATCGAAAGCGTTTCAGAAAGGATCCGGGTGATTTCGCCGGTCAGGCTGTTATACTTTTCTTTCCCGGCCTGGCCCAGCAGCTTCACATTCACAAAGGCCAGGGGCTTTTGGCTGTCGCCCTTAAAATACAGGCGGCAGTTATCGTCAAATTGCAGCATCAGCCATTGCTCGCTTTTGCCCAGCAGCGTGATGGCCCGGCCCAATTCCTTGGCCAATTTCTTTTCCTGGTTCTGGTCGATGGGCCGGTTCACCTTGGTGTGGATGAATGGCATGGGTTCGAATCCTCCTTCAAGCGGAAAGTGAAACCAGTATAACATACTTTTTCCAAAAAAGCAAAAGAATATCATCCGTCTTTCCGCCCGCTTTTCAGACGGCGGATTTTGTAGTATAATGGCAATGAAACCTTGCATCATCGGGAGGGAAACCATGCATCCGCCGGAAACGGGCTTTTTGACCTTCGCGCTGGACGGCGTTGCCTTCCAGCTGCGCTGGCCTGCCGATTTTTCCTGGCTGCGGGGCTATGGCACGGTGTTCCGGGTGATGGATCAATTGCCCTCCGGCAATCTGTGCTTCGGGGTCGACGGGCCCTATGGAAGGCTGTTCATCAAATACGCCGGGGCCCGCACCGTCAATTACAGCGGCAGGCCGGAGGACGCGGCGGAATGGCTGGCCCGGTCGGCGGAGCTGTATCGCCAGTTCGCCCACGCCTGCCTGGTGCCCATGCTGACCCACGGCCCGGCGGGGGAGGGCTACGCCACCGTGTTCCCCTGGCAGGATGCGCCGCCCCTGCGCCCCCTGCCGCCCAGCGACCGGGTGCTGACCCAGGTCAGGAAGCTGCCGCCGGTGCACACCCTGCAAATGCTGGACGGGGTGTTCGATCTTCACGCCGCCCTGTCGGCCTTCGGGCTGGTGGCGGTGGATTTTACCGACGAGCACGTGCTCATCGATTTTGACGCCCGCCGGGCGCTGGTGTGCGACGTCGATTTATATAAGCCCAAGCCCGCCTTCAACACCCGGGGGCGCATGCCGGGGTCGCCCCGGTTTTTGGCCCCGGAGGAGTACGTGATGGGCGATCCCCTGGGCGAGGATACCACGGTGTATAAAATGGGAGCGTTGGCCTTTGAATTTTACGGCGATAACGCCGACCGCGGCCGTGATACGTGGATCGGCCCGGAAAAGCTGTACGCCGTGGCGGCGAAGGCCACCCAGGAAAACCGAAAGAAGCGGTACCCCACCATGCGGGAATTTTTGATCGACTGGCGGAACGCCGTCAGCGCCACCCGGCTGTAGCCGGTTCAAGAGAAACAGATGTTGGAGGATATGAGCCTATGCCTTTTGACGGCCTGACCCTGGGGGCCATCACCCGGGAATTGCAGGAAACGCTGCGGGATGGACGCGTGGAAAAGGTGAGCCAGCCGGAAAAGGATATGCTGGTGCTGCTGATCCGCGCCCAGGGGAAGAATCACCGGCTGCTTTTGTCCGCCGCCCCCTCCTTCGCCCGGGTGCACCTGACCAACGCGGCGTACCAGAACCCCATCGACGCCCCCATGTTCTGCATGCTGATGCGCAAGCACCTGCAGGGGGGCCGCCTGGCGGCTATCCAGCAGCTGGGGGGCGACCGGGTGCTGAAAATCACCATTGAAAACAAGGATGAATTGGGCGATACCGCGCCCCGGGAGCTGTACCTGGAATTGATGGGCCGCCACAGCAATCTGACGTTGGTGAAGGACGGCCGGATCGTGGATGCCATCCGCCACGTCAGCGGGGATATGAGCAGGGTGCGCCAGGCCCTGCCGGGGCTGCCCTTTTCGCCGCCCCCCGCCCAGGATAAGATCGACCCCGCTGAGTTGACCGAGGAGGCCCTGGCCGCCCGGCTGCGAGGCGCGAGCGGCCCGCTGGATAAGGCACTGGCCGCCGCCATCCGGGGCCTGTCGCCGGTAGCTGCCCGGGAAATCGCCTTCCGCGCCGCCGGGCTGCACCGGGCGGAGGTGGCCGATCTGAAAATCGATGAATTGGCGCGCGTGGTGTGTGATTTTTTCCGCCGCCTGCCCGCCCTGTATCAGCCCACCGCCCAAATGACCCCGGACGGATTGATGGCCGACGTGCTGCCCTATCCCTACCTGAGCCTGGACACCGGGCTGCAAAAGCCCTATCCCACGCTGTCAGCCGCGCTGGATGATTTTTATTTCGGTCGGGATCGGCGGGACCGGATGAACCAGAAGAGCGCCGCCCTGAAGCGCGAGATCCGGCTGCACCTGGAGCGGGACGAAAAAAAGCTGGCCCTTCAGGAAGAAGAAATCATGGCCGGGGCAAAAATGGAGGAATACCGCATCGCCGGGGAATTGCTGACGGCCCAGGCTTACCTGGTGCCCCGGGGGGCGGAGGTGGTGCGGCTGCAGAATTTTTACGATCCCCAGGGCGGCGCCATCGACATTCCCCTGGACGTGGCCCTGACCCCCGCCCAGAACGCCCAGAAGTATTTCAAGCGGTACCGCAAGGCCCGGTCGGCCCAGAGTATCGCCGCCGAGCAGAAGGAAAAGACCCTGAAGGAAATCGCCGTGCTGGAGCAGGCGCTGTTTGACCTGGAGGAGAGCGAGACCGAGCAGGACCTGGCCGACGTGCGCCGCCTGCTGGAGGAGGCGGGCCTGGCCCGCGCCCCCGCCGGGAAGAAGCGGCCCAAGCCCCAGGAAAGCGCCCCCATGCGCTTCGCCGCCGCCGACGGCACGGAAATCATCGTGGGCAAAAACAGCGCCCAGAACGACCGGGTCACCGGCGCCGCCCGGGGCTATGAAACCTGGCTGCACGCCAAGGATATGCCGGGCTCCCACGTGATCATCCGGGCGGAGGCGGTATCCCCGGAGGCCCTGGCCGCCGCCCTGCGCCTGGCCGCCTGGTTTTCCAAGGGAAAGGGCGTGGCGGTGCCGGTGGATTACACGCTGCGCAAATTCGTAAAAAAACCCGGTGGCTCGCCCGCGGGCTTTGTGATCTACACCCATCAAAAAACGGTGATGGTATCCGCCACCGAAGGGGAAATCGCCGCCATCAAGCGGCTGTGAGCGCCATGCTTCCGCGGTGAGCCTTCATCGCAGGGGCGATTTATCGGGATGCGCGGAGGAGGTTATGGTTTATTATCATGTGATTTCGGATCTGCCCAAATACGCGGGCGAGCGTTTTGTTGTGGATGACCGTCACCCCAACGGGGTGTATCGGCGCGTCTATGTCCATCGGGATCGGGTGAAGGATATTTACAGGCATCCCGAAAAATATGAGGGAACGGATCTGAGCCACGAGGTCAAAGTTGCGCTGAGAGAATTGGCGCTCGAAAAAATCAGAAAAGAAAAATATCCGCGGTTCCCTTCGCGCATGGCTTCGCTGTATGTTTCAGAATTGTTTGAGGAAGCGGAACGGTGGGCCGAATACTTTGCCCATCTGGGCCGTCCAACATACGGAATAGCCAGAATAAGGGCCGCGGGTCCTTGCTATCGGGGCGATGCGAGCAAGTGCTTCGACGGCACGATATCCGAGGAAGAAAACCTGCGCATGGCAGCATTATATTGGGATCATGAAGGAAATGAAGAGGAGCATCGGCCAATCGTCGAAATCCTGGTGGATGGGGAAATCGAAATCCTCGAAATCATCAAAGATATCCACGCCAATATTTGAATGGAGAAAACACCCGCCCGCCGGTCGGCAGCGAGAGCGCCTGGGCGGGGGAGATGATACCCGGAACATCGAAAAAACCGCCTCTGCTTACGCGGAGAGCGGTTTTTTGATGGAAGAAGGATTATACGTTGAAGCGGAACAGGGTCACGTCGCCATCCTGCATCACGTAATCCTTGCCTTCGGAGCGCACCAGGCCCTTTTCCTTGCAGGCGTTCATGCTGCCCAGGTCCCTCAGCGTTTCAAAGGGCACGATTTCGGCGCGAATGAAGCCCCGCTCAAAGTCGGTGTGGATCTTGCCGGCGGCCTGGGGGGCCTTGGTGCCGCGGGTGATGGTCCAGGCCCGGCATTCATCCTCCCCGGCGGTGAGGAAGGAAATCAGCCCCAGCAGATGGTAGCATTTCTGGATCAGCCGGTCCAGGCCGCTTTGGCCGATGCCCATTTCCTGCAGGAATTCTTCCTTTTCGCCGGGCTCCATCTGGGCGATTTCTTCTTCGATCTGGGCGGAAATGACCAGCACCTCGGCGTCCTCCTGGGCCGCCACGGCCTTTACCTGGCGCACGAAATCGATGCTGTCCTCATCTTCCGCCACCAGATCCTCGGCGATGTTGGCGGCGTAGATCACAGGCTTGGTGGTCAGCAGGAACCAGCCCTTCACGATCTCCCGCTCATCGTCGGTCAAAGGGCAGGTGCGGGCGGGCTTGCCGCTTTCCAGGTGCTTGAGCACCCGCAGGGCCAGATCGGCCTCTTCGCCGTATTTTTTATCGCCGGTCTTGATCAGCTTGCGGGCCTTATCCTCCCGCTTGGCCACGGTTTCCATATCGGCGAAGATCAGTTCCAGGTTGATGGTTTCGATGTCCCGGGCGGGGTTCACGCTGCCATCCACGTGGATGATATTTTCATCCTCAAAGCAGCGCACCACGTGCACGATGGCCTCGCATTCCCGGATGTGGGAAAGGAATTTGTTGCCCAGGCCCTCGCCCTTGCTGGCGCCCTTCACCAGCCCGGCGATATCCACAAATTCCACCGTGGCAGGGGTCACCTTCTTGGGGTGATACATATCGGCCAGCACGGTCAGCCGGCTGTCCGGCACGGCCACGATGCCGGCGTTGGGCTCGATGGTGCAGAAAGGATAATTGGCCGCCTGGGCGCCCGCGCCCGTGATGGCATTGAACAGGGTGCTCTTGCCCACGTTGGGAAGGCCCACCACGCCTAATTTCATTGTGTTGATCCCCTTTGTATGTCAATTGTCTGCCAGGGGCAGCGGGTTTATTATACGCCATCGCGCCGTTTCGCGCAAGGGCGGAAGCGCGGGAAATGCGCTATTTCGCCGTTTTTTAGCCTGAAGAAAGGCCGAATTCAGCCGCAAAGCCCCTGAATTTCGCTTGACGGGCGTGCGCCGATATGCGATAATTTATTGAATGACTTTTTTGTTTTCGATGAGGCGGCAAAGGGAGGCAACGGATCAATGAAAGGGCCCTGCAAGCGATGGCTGATCCTGACGATGCTGATCGCCCTGCTGTTTTCCTGCGTGGGGCTTTCCGCCCGGGCGGCGGATAGCCAGGTGATCACGGCGGAGGATGACGGGGGCAGTCACGAGGATCTGTTTATGCAGTTCCTGGAGAACCTGTTTCAGGAACAGACCGTTGGTAAGCCCGGCGGCATCCGGCGGCTGAAAAAGGTCGTCACCGTCAAGCTGGAGCCCATGGCCCAGGTGATTTACGATCTGATGAAGGCCCATATCGTTCAGGTGGCGGCGGGGGAGGAGGGCTCCGCCGAATTTGACCTGCCGCTGAGTGAATTGGGCTTCCAGGAAAAATATACCGCCGACGATCTGGGGCTGGATGCCTCCGCCCAGTTTTCCGACGGGGCGGACAAGATCAGCGAACAATTGCAGCAGGTGGCCGCCGATCTGCGCATGGCGCACGCGGCGCTGCTGCTGGATCTGCCCTACGAATTATACTGGTATGATAAATCCGCCGGCCTTTCCTGGATGCTGCCAGGCGTAGGCGGCACGTCCAACAACGGGGAGTGGAGCTGGCGCATCGCCGGGGATATCACCGTCAGGATGTCGGTCATCGCCGCGTATTCCACCGATAAAACCACCGGCACCACCACCACCGATCAGGCCCGCATCCGCGCCGCTATCCAGGCGGTGGCCAACGCGCACAAGATCGTGGAGCAATACGCCGATAAGTCGGATTATGAGAAATTGGCGGGGTATCGGGATGAAATCTGCGCCTTGGTGGCATACGATTACGACGCCCTGGCATCCATGGGCGGCAGCGATTTCGCGTATGGCGATCCCTGGCAGCTGATCAGCGTGTTCGATGGGGATGAAACCACCAACGTGGTGTGCGAAGGGTACGCCAAGGCGTTCCGCTATCTGTGCGACCTGACCAGCTTTGACGGCGATATTTCCTGCTATACCGTTACCGGCCTGATGGGCGACGAATTGGATCAAGAGCGCCACATGTGGAACATCGTGACCATGGAGGACGGCAAAAACTACCTGGTGGATGTGACCAACAGCGACGATGGCACCGTGGGCAGCGATGGATCGCTGTTCCTGGCGGGCTTTGACAGCGGAAGCCCCGACGTGGGCTATTGGTTCAAGGCCCAGGAGCCCATCCTGTATGTGTATGATATGGGGGTCGATCTGTATTCCGAAGCGGAATTGACGATTTCCGCCACCCATTATCAACGGATCTATACCCACTGGGATATCGCCGGGGCGGATCACGTGCTGGAAGAGGTGGCCGCCGTCGCCCCCGCGTGCGAGGAGGAGGGCTGTGCCGCCTATTGGCGCTGCGTGGCCTGCGGCAAGGTGTTCACCGATGAAAAGGGCGTGCATGAAACCACCCTGGCCGCCCTGACCCTGCGCGCCACCGGGCACGCCGTTTTGACATCGATTTCCGCCGTGGAGCCGACTTGCGAAACGGAGGGGCTGAAGGCCCATCTGCGGTGCAAGGCCTGCGGGAAGCTGTTTGCGGATGTTTCCCTGACCCGGGAGCTGACACAGCAGGAGGTCGCGATCCCCGCCCTGGGCCACGATTATCAGCAGGGGGCGTGCACCCGCTGCGGCCAGGCCTGCCCGCATGAGCGGACGGATATCCAAATCAACCCGCGGGGGACGGAGATCCGGCCGGTGGATGGCCGTTTTCATCAGCAGGTGGAGATTTCCGTTACGGTGGAAACCTGCCAGGTATGCGGCCTGGTGATCGGGGAAACCGAGCAGGTGATCCCCGGCGATCCGGCGGATCACGCGTGGCAGGGCGGGGTGTGTTCCGTGTGCGGCTATGCCTGCCTCCATGAGGAACTGGATGAACAGATCACCCCCACCGGCGCGGATTATTTTGTCCAGAAGGATCTGAATGTCCACGCGCGCTACACCCCATCCCGCGTGGTGGATATGTGCCTGATCTGCGGCGAGGTGGCGGCTGAGGCGGACCAGGATGTGCTGACCGGGACGGAAGCCCACGAATGGGAGGGGGAGGAGTGCCTGCTGTGTCATGCCACGCGGGTGATTGCTCCCGCCAAGCCCACCGGCGTCAGCGCGACGCTGAGCGGGCGGAAGGCGGTCATCAGCTGGAAGAAATCCAGCCGCGCCACCAGCTACAGCGTATACGGCGGGCCGAAGGGCAGCCCGGCGCTGCTCAAGAAGGGCATCACCGGCACCAGCTATACCAGCGCCAACCAGGCCTACGGCACGGTGTATCAGTATTACGTGGTGGCCGTCAATGAGGGCGGCAGCAGCGCCAACAGCGCCAAGGTGTCCGTCACGGCCATGAAGGCCCCCGCCAGCGTGGCGGTGACCGTCAGCGCCCGGAAAGCTACCGTGACCTGGAAGAAGGTCACCGGCGCCACCAGCTACAGCGTGTACGGCGGCAAAGCGGGCAGCCTGAAGCTGCTCAAGAGCGGCATCACCACCACCAGCTATAAGAGCGCCAACCAGACCTACGGCAAGGCCTACGAGTACTACGTGGTGGCCAACAACGCCGGCGGCAGCAGCGCTAACAGCGCCACCGTCAGCGCCATCGCCCTGAAGGCCAGCGCCAGCCTGACGGCGGCCAGCACTTCCAAGGGCGCCGTGCTGACCTGGAAGGCCGTTACCGGCGCCACGGGCTACGAAGTGCTGAAGGACGGCAAGGTGATCAAGAAGATCACCAAAGCCACCACCCTGAC
>JAFUXH010000041.1 GCA_017470945.1 Clostridia bacterium
GTCGTCGGTGATGATGGCGGCGCTGCGGATGGGCCGGTGGGCGGGCTGGGCCGGGGCGGGGGCGGCGTTTTCCCGGGCCTCCCGCAGCTTGTCAATGATGCCCTGCTTGTTGATGCCCGCGCCTAATTTGACGCCCATCTCCTTGGCCACCTTGCGTAATTCCACGACGGACATTTTTTCGTAATCTTCGCTCATTTGCTCCTCCTTGAAACGTGTAAATAAAAGAAAGGCGGCTGGTTCAGCGGCCATTGCGGCAAGCGGTATGATTGCATGACGGTTGGCGTTTGCGATGCATATGCAATGGAATCCGGGCCTCGTTTCCTGTAAATAATCACGGACAGATGCGGGATTTTTCGCTGTTCGTGTCCCAATTATAGCAGATTTTTTTCGGCATTTCAACGGTTTTTCACGATTTCATGAAAATTCGTGAAAGAAGGCGAGCTTTGATCAAAATTGGATACAATTCGATGAAATTGCCGCGCCGCGTTCGACAAATCGCGCAAAGAAACGGCGGCGTTTTTCTCATTTGCCCACGCAGAAGCGGGAAAAAATATCGTCGATCAGCTTTTCATCCACCTGTTCGCCGGTCACCCGGCCCAGGGTCCCCAGCGCCGCCTGCAGGTCGATCACCGCCAGGGATACGTCCTCCCCCTCCCGGCAGATGCGGGCGGCGGATCGCAGCGCGCCTGCCGCCTCCCGGGCCAGGGCCATGTGGCGCTGCTGGGTCAGGGCGCTTTCCCCGGCCCCCGCCCCAAAGGCGGCCACCCGTTTTTCCAGCTCGGCAATGCCTTCCCCCGTCGCGGCGGATACCACCACCGGGCGGTCGAAATCGGCGGGGCGAAGGGCCATGGGCCGATCGCACTGATTCAGCACGATGATCCGGGGCAGATCTTGGGTATCTCGCAGCAATTCCCGGTCCTCGTCGGTTTCTTCCTCGCCGGCGTTGAGCACCGTCAGCACCACGTCGGCCCCGGCGATGGCCCGGCGGGCCCGATCCACGCCGATTTGCTCGATGGCGTCCTGGCTGTCGCGCAGGCCGGCGGTATCGGAAAAATGCACCCGCAGGCCGTCGATCATCACGTCGGCCCGGATGATATCCCGGGTGGTGCCGGGGATGCTGGTCACGATGGCCCGCTCCTGACGGGCCAGGGCGTTGAGCAGGCTGGATTTGCCCACGTTGGGCCGGCCGCACAGCACCGCTTCGATGCCCTGCTCGGCGATGCGGGCCCCCCGTTCGTCGCAGGCGCTTTCCAATCGCTGGGCCAGCGCCTCGGCCCGGGGGCCGATATCGCCGGCGGCTTCCTCAAAGGAGATTTCCTCCGGATAGTCGATGGCCGCCGCCGCGCCGGACAAAAGGGCGATCAATTCCGCCTGGGCGGCGCGGATGAAGGCGCTTACCCCGCCGTCCAATTGGCGCACGGCGGCCCGGGCGGCCCGGCTGCTGTCGGCGGAGATCAGGCTCATCACCGCCTCCGCCCGGCTCAGGTCGATGCGACCGTTCAGAAAGGCCCGCCGGGTGAATTCTCCCGGCTCCGCCGCCCGGGCCCCCAGGCGGTACAGGGCGTCCAGCGTTTGCCGGGCGGCCCACACGCCGCCGTGCAGGTGGATTTCCGCCACGTCCTCCCGGGTGTAGGTGCGGGGGGCGCGCATCAAAACGGCCATGCACTCATCCACCGTTTCGCCGTCAGCGCACAGATGGCCGTAATACAGCCGATGGCTTTCAAAATCCCGCTCGGGGCGGAACAGGGCCCGCAGCAGCGCCGGCGCGTCGGGCCCGCTGACGCGCACGATGGCGATGCCCCCCTCCCCGGGGGCGGTGGCCAGGGCGGCGATGGTGTCGCTGGTCATGATCAGGCGTCCTTTCTTTCATCGGTGATCTTGAGGCTCCGGGGCACCCTGCCGCGGAAGGCGGTGAAGGCGTCCGTGCTTTCCACGGTCAAATCGCCGCCGGCGTGGCGCAGCGTTTCCCGGGCGATGAACAGGCCCATGCCCCGCCCCTCGCCCTTGCCGGATACGCCGGCTTCAAAAATGGCGCTTTGCTTTTCGGCGGGAATGGCGGGGCCGTTGTTTTTTACTTCAAAGGAGAAGCCCTTCACGTCCTCGGCCAGGGTGATGTACAGGGTGGGGTTTTCCGTTTCCGCCATGGCGTCCAGGGCGTTGTCGATCAGGTTCGACAGCACCCGGCACATTTCCCAGGCGGGCAGGGGCAGCGGATCCCAGGCGGCGTGCACCGACGATTCCACCCGTACACCCCTTTGCTCCGCCTCGGCCATCTTGGCCCGCAGCAGGGCGTTCACCGGGGCGCAGCGGGTTTTCAGCGCCTGGCTGACCTGCTGGATATCGCCGTACACCTGCTCGATGTAGCGATTGGCCTCCTGGTATTCTTCCATTTCGATCAGGCTGTACACCACCTGCAAATGATTCAGAAAATCGTGGCGCTGGGCCCGCAGGGCGTGGTTCAGGTCGGTCATCTGGGCCACGGTTTCATCCAGGCCCTGCAATTTGAAGCCGATCTTCCGGGCGCGGATGGCCTCCCGGATATCCATGATGGCCCCCCAGGATACCACCAGGGCCAGCGTGATCACGATGATGTTGCCCACCGGCCCCCGCAGGGAGGGGTTGGCGTCCTCCATCAGGATCAGGGCGGCCAGGGCCACCGCGGCCGCGATCTGCAGCGCGTTGATCACGATGGCATACAGGGCGGCCTTATGCAGGTTCAGCGTCAGCGGCTTTTGCGCCCTCATGCCTCCATCTCCTTTCGCAGGGCGGCCAGCGCCCTCTGTTCCGCCCGGGAAACCTGCATCTGGCTCATGCCCAGACGCCGGGCGGTTTCCCGCTGGCTCAGTTTGTGCTGATAACGCAGGGTCAAAAGCGCCTGCTCCCTGGGGCTCAGGGTGGCCAGGGCCCGGCGCAGGTCCTGCCGCTGCTCCATTTGCTCAAAGCCCGCTTCGGGGCCGGGCAGGCGTTGGCCCAGGGTCAGGCCCTCTTCGTCCGTCTGATCCAGGGAGGATACGTCCTTGGCCGCCCGGGCGGAAAGCACCGTCAGCACCTTGGGCAGATCCCACCCCAGCCTGTCGGCCAGCGCCCGGGGGGTGGGCTCCTCCCGATGGAGGCGCAGATATTCCTCCCGGGCCCGGGTCAATTGGGCTGCCTGCTCGTAAACCGCCCGGGGGGTGCGCAGCAGGCTGCTCTTATCCCGGATGAAATTGCGCACCTTGCCGGTCAGGGTGGGGGTGACGAAGGAGGAAAACTTCAGCCCCTTATCGGGATCGAAGCTTTTCAGCGCCTGCACGCAGGATAGCGACGCCACCTGGTACAGATCCTCGTATTCCACGCCCCGGCCGGAAAACCGGCGGGCGATCAGGGCGCACAAAGGCAGGGCTGCCTGCAGGGCCGCCTGCAGCCTTTCCCCGTCCGGCTCCCGGGCATAGGCGCACGCCAGGGCGTGCATCAAATCGCTGTCCATGGCGTTACGCTCCGGCGGGCAGGGTCATGCGCACGCAGTGCACGCCGCTTTCATCCCGTTCGATGGCGACGTCCTTCACCAGGGTTTGGATGATCAGCCGGGCGATATCGGCGTCGGCGGGCGCGTCCTCCCTGCAGGCGGCGCGCTCCTGGGCGCTCAGGCTCACATGCAGGCCGTCGGGCTTTTCCTCGCATTGCAGGGTGATGGTTTCCGCCTGGTAATCCTGGTGCAGCAACAGCTCGCAGCTTTCCTCAATGGCGGTGTTCAAATCCTCCAATACGTCCACCGGCAGGTCGTACAGCGCGCCCACCCCCGCCGCGGCCATCCGGAGCACGATATTCCATTCCGCCCTGGCGGGCACCGTCAGCACCATGGGTTTCATTGCTTTTCCACCACTTTCATATTGTCTTGGCCAATGTGATCCGCCAGGGCGGCCTTCGCTTCCTCGGCGCTGCGGGCCCACATGCTTTTCGGGGCCAGCAGGGTGATATTTTCCGCCGGCAGGTTGATGAACACCGGGATATTCCCCTTCATGCGGGACAGGATCTCCTGGATTAGGCTCATCTGATCCCGGTCCAGGCGTAGATACAATTTGGTTTTGGCGTCCTTGGCGATCTGCGCGTCGGTGCGGGGATCCTTTTTGGGCTTGCTTTCGAGGGGCTCGATCACGTCGGCCAACAGCTTGATATCCTCATCGTCCCGGACGGAAAGCCGTCCCGTCACGATCACCGCCTGATCCGCCGTGAACTGGCGGCCGTAACGCTCGTAGATTTTGGGGAACAGCATGCATTCCACCTGGCCGGTTTGATCCTCCAGGGTCAGGAAGCCCATCATGGCCCCCTTCCGGGTGGATTTGGCGTGGGCCTCCACGATGATGCCGCCCATGCTGACGCGCCGGCCGTCCTCGGAAAGGCCCTTGTCCTCCCGCTCAGCCAATTCCGCCAGGTAGGCGGTGTTGACCGGCAGCTGCTTGAGCTGCTCGGCGTATTCATCCAGGGGGTGAGCGGAGCAGTAAACCCCGGTCATTTCCTTTTCCTGGGCCAGCAATTCCTTCAGGGGATATTCCGCCAGCGGGGGATAGGTTTCCTCGGTGCGCATGCTTTCCGCCGGCTGGCCGAAATCAAACATGGATACCTGGCCGGTCACGTTCTGCTTGCGCTGGTTCAATTGGGCGTCCACCGCGCTTTCGAATACCGCGATGCACTGGATGCGCTTGGCCCCCAGATCGTCGAAGCACCCGGCCTTGATCAGGCTTTCGATGGCCCGCTTGTTCACATCCTCGCCGGAAACCCGGCGGCAGAAATCGAAAATATCCCGGAACGGGCCGTGGTTGTACCGGTCCCGCACGATGGCCTCCACCGCTTTTTCGCCCACGTTTTTCACCCCGCCCATGCCAAAGCGGATGCCCCGCCTGCCGCCGGGCAGTTCATCCACGGTAAAGGCCCAGTAGGAGGAATTGATGCGGGGCGGCAGGATGGGGATGCCCTTCTGCCGGCAGTAGTAGATATAGGTGGAGATCTTGGCGGCGTTGCCGGTGACGGAATTCATCAGCGCCGCCATGAATTCGGCGGGGTAGTGATATTTCAGGTAGCCGGTCTGCAGGGCCACCACGGCGTAGCAGGCGGCGTGGGGCTTGTTGAAGGCGTAGGAGGCGAAGGAGGTCATTTCATCGAAGATGGATTCCGCCACCTCCGCGCTGACGCCCTTCGATACGGCCCCGGGGATGTTCTCCTTTTCGTTGCCGTACACGAAATTCTGCCGCTCCTTGGCCATGACGTCCTTTTTCTTCTTGGCCATGGCCCGGCGCACCAGGTCGCTGCGGCCGTAGGAATAGCCCGCCAGGTCCCGCACGATCTGCATCACCTGCTCCTGATACACCATGCAGCCGTAGGTCACATCCAGGATGGGGGCCAGGAGGGGCGTTTTGTACTGCACCGTTTCCGGGTGCTGCTTGCCCCGGATGTACCGGGGGATGGATTCCATGGGCCCCGGGCGATAGAGGGAAATGGCGGCGATGATATCCTCAAAATTCCGGGGGCGCATGTTGGTCAGGAAGCTGCGCATGCCCCCGCCTTCCAATTGGAACACCCCGTCGGTATCCCCCTGGCAGATCATATCGAACACCCCGGGGTCATTCAGGGGAATGTCCTCGGGCTTTAAATGAACGCCTCGCTTTTCGATCATATCCAGCGTATCCCGGATCACCGTCAGGGTGCGCAGGCCCAGGAAATCCATTTTCAGCAGGCCCAGCTTTTCAATGATGCCCATGGGGTACTGGGTGGTGATCACGTCGTCGTTCTTTTGCAGCGGCACGTAATGGGTGGCGGGCTCCCGGGTGATCAGCACGCCGGCGGCGTGGGTGGAGGCGTGGCGGGGCATGCCTTCCAGCGTCATGGCGGTGTCGATCAGGCGGCGCACCTTGATATCGCCGTCATACATGCTTTTTAAATCTTTGCTCTGGCTCATAGCCTTTTCCAGCGTCATGTCCAGCGCCATGGGCACCGCCTTGGCCACCTGGTCCACGTCGGCGTAAGGGTAGCCCAGTACCCGCCCCACGTCCCGGATCACGCCCCGGGCCGCCATGGTGCCGAAGGTGATGATCTGGCACACGTGGTCGTGGCCGTACTTCCTTGCCACGTAGTCGATGACCTCCTGCCGCCGCTCGTAGCAGAAATCCACGTCGATATCGGGCATCGAAACCCGCTCCGGGTTCAGAAAGCGCTCGAAGAGCAATTGGTATTTCAGGGGGTCCAGCATGGTGATATTCAGGCAGTAGGCTACGATGGAGCCCGCCCCGCTGCCCCGGCCGGGGCCCACCATGATGCCGTGGTCCTTGGCGTATTTGATGAAATCCCACACGATGAGGAAGTAATCCACATAGCCCATCCGGGTGATGACGGACAATTCGTATTCCAGCCGATCCCGGGCTTCCTGGTCGTCGGGGGCGTAGCGCCGGGCGAGCCCCTCCTCGCACAGGCGGCGCAGCATGCTTTCCGCCGTTTCGCCCGCCGGCACGTCGTACCGGGGCAGGTGCACCGTGTGGAAATCAAAATCCACCTGGCAGCGCCGGGCGATCTGGTAGGATCGTTCGATGGCGTCGCCCAGGTCGGGGAAGAGGGCGCGCATTTCCTCTTCGGATTTGACGTACAATTCCTGGGTGTGCTGCCGCATGCGCTGATCGTCCTCCAGGGTTTTGCCCATCTGGATGCACATCAGCACCTCCTGGGCGTCGGCGTCCTGGCGGCGGATATAGTGGCAGTCGTTGGTGGTCACCAGGGGAACGCCGGTTTTCCGGCTCATTTCGATCAGCCGGGGCAGCACCGTTTTTTCCTCCGGCAGGCCGTGATCCATCACTTCGATGTAAAAATGATCCGGGCCGAAAAGCGCCTGCATATCCTGAACGTACTTTTCCGCGTCGTGATACCGCTCGTCCAGCAGCAATTTGGGCAGGTCGCCGGAAATGCAGGCCGACAGGCAGATCAGCCCCTCGTGGTGCTGCCGGATCAGGGCGTAATCCATCCGGGGGCGGTAATAAAAGCCCCGGGTGAAGGCCTCGCTGACCAGGTACATCAAATTCCGGTAGCCCGTTTCATTTTCGCACAGCAGGATCAAATGGCTGTATTCCCGGGAAAGGGAGCGCTTGTCCTCCATATCGGGGCACACGTAGGCCTCGCACCCAATGACGGGGTGGATGCCGGCGTCCTTGCAGGCCTGGTAAAATTCCACCGCACCGTACAGCACCCCATGGTCGGTGATGGCGCAGGCGTCCATGCCCAATTCCTTCACCCGCTGAACCAGGGGCTTGATCCGGCACGCGCCGTCCAGCAGGCTGTATTCCGTGTGCAGGTGCAGGTGCGCAAAGGCCATCGGTTTCCCTCCCATTTCTTGTGATGATGATAACATCTTATTATACTGCAAAACCGCCGGATTGTAAACGCCGGGGAGAAAGAGGGGCCCCAAAGGACGAAAATTGTTACGAAATCCTTAAATCATAAAAATTTTTATTTTGGATGGAACATTTTGGCCGTTTCCATCGTCTAATTCTATAGAGAGTGAAAAAGAGCATACAAAGCGGCTCCGCATAGGAACGGCGGCGGGCGGGTGTTCCGTCGCCTTTTTTTCGGTTTTGCCCGGGGCGGAAAATAAGTTTGTAAAAAACGGATGGAAAAGCAGGATTTTTTTCCATTATGGCGAATGATATATATCAGAAAAGGAAACAGGGAAAAACGGGCGGCGGGGCGCCGCCCAAGCATATGACGAGAGGAGTTGTTCCCATGAAGACCACCATTACCGCCAAGAATATGGTTGTGACGCCGGGGATCACCAACCGGATCACCAAAAAAACCGCCGCGATGGAGCGGTACCTGAAGCCCGACACCGAAATGATCGTGCGCCTGCGCAAGGAGCGGGATGAGCGCATCTGCGAAATCACCGTGCCCATCAACGGCGTCACCCTCCGGGCTGAATCCTCCAGTAAGGACAACCTGTTTATGTCCATCGATTCCGCGCTGGCCAAGCTGGAGCGGCAGATCCTGCGTCACCGCACCAAGCTGGAAAAGCGCCTGCGGGAGGGCGCTTATAAGGAGGAAACCGCCGAATACATCGAGGATATTTCCGCCTACGGCACCGGCGAACGCGAAGTGGTGCGCACCAAATCCTTCCCCGTCCGCCCCATGGCGGTGGAGGACGCCATCCTGCAAATGGAATTGCTGGGCCACGCGTTCTTCGTATTTGTCAATATTGAAACCGAGCGCACCAATGTGCTTTATCTGCGCAAGGATGGCAATTTGGGCCTGATGGTTCCGGAAAACTGATATATATTTTAAAGAGCCGCGCGAGCGGCTCTTTTTTATTGAAAAACGATGAATACGAAATCATCCTGAACCAATTGAAGCATCGCAGCAAACTGCCGGACGGCAATCGCTGTCATCCCGTTCGGAAGGAGGCTGGAGGCGCAATAAAATGGAGGGATCTGGCACGGCTGATCCAGCCGGCTTTCAGATCCCTCGATTCCGCTTTTTGGCTCCGTCTCACGCGGGGTGATGGAAGCGTTTATACCTATTATTGATCGATTTCTTTGAGAATTGGATGAAATTCCACGCGTTCCACGTCGGCCCAGCCGCCAAAGCGCGCCTGTTTATTCAGGCAGAATATGCCGGGCCGGGCGCCGGTCCAGCCGCCGGGGGCCAGGGGATAGGCGTCGCCCAGGGGCTGCCAGGCTGCCTCCGCCCCGGCGAAAAAGAAGCGCATCATCCCCTGACGCACCTGCATGCGAAGCCGCAGGAACGTTGAATCCCAGCCAGTTTCCGCCACGGTGGTCTCCACCACGCGTTCCCGGGTGCGGCGGTTGATTTCCTGCACGTCCCCCCGCACGATACGGATGTGCCCCTCCTCCAGGGCGGCGTAATGGTAGGGATATCCCATCATGCCGATGCCGGCGCAGTCCCCCGGCTGGAGGGCGGCGCGGAGGGTCAAATCCATGCCGAAGTTGTAATCTTGCATCAGCTGGGACAGGAATTGCCCGGCATGGAACAGGCTGTCCGCCGGGGCGGCGTGCAGGCGCAGGCCGGGGCGAAGGGGGGTGAACCAGGCGGGGTTGGGGTTGGCCTGCCATTGCCACTGCAGGCCGATGCCGGCGGCGAAATCATCGGAGGTGGGGATGCACGCCGGCCACGCGGGCAGCCCGGTGTCGCCCACCGCCACTGGCTCCCCGCGGTCGCCCATCAGGGGCCAGCCATCGCGCCAATCCACCGGCTGCAGGTGGGGCACCCGGCCGTAAGCGTCAATATCCTGAAAATGAATGAACCAATCGCCGCCCCGGCCGTCATCCACCCAGCCGCCCTGGTGGGGGCCGTTGACGGCGGTGCTTCCCTGCCGCAGCACGACGCGCCGCTCGTAGGGGCCGTATACGCTGTCGGCGCGCAGGGCCAATTGATAGCCGGGCTTCACCCCGCCCGCCGGGCACAGGATCCAGTACACACCGTTCCGCTTATAGAATTTGGGGCCTTCCACGGTGACGTCGCCGTGCTCCGCGCCGCTGTACACCAGCCGGCCCCGGTCCAGGATCTCCATCCCGTCGGGGGACAGGGCGTGCACGTACAGGATGTTGTTGATGCCGCAGCGGCTGGCGGCGAAGCCGTGCACCAGGTACGCCCGGCCGTCGTCGTCAAACAAGGGGCAGGGGTCGATCCAGCCGCTCACGTCCATGATGTGCCGGCAGGCCCATTCCCCGGCGGGATCGGCGGTGGTGAAAACAAACAGGCCCTCATCGGGCATGCACACATACACGTAAAACAGGCCGTTATGATATCGGAGGCTGGGGGCCCAGGCGCCGCACTTGTGGGCGGGCTGATCGTAGCGGGCAAAGGGCAGGTGCCGGGCGGCGTAGCCGATCAATTCCCAATGGACCAGGTCCTTGGAATGCAGCACCGGGATGCCCGGCACATATGTGAACGAAGAGGAAATCATGTAAAAATCTTCGTTGACCCGGATCACGTCGGGGTCTGAATAATCGCCCCGCAGGATGGGATTGACGTACTGCATGAACGGCCCTTCTTTCTTAATATTGTATGTTGATCTTACCATAACTTTCCCCGATCCGCAATCGGATTTTTGCTCGTTGACTGGGGGCGTTTTTTGCTCTTGACAACGAGCGGGTAAGGGATTATAATAAATAAGAACAAATGTTCTTATTATGTCCGATTGGGAACAAAAATGATGGATGGGGGGAGCGGCAATGTGCCAACGCTTTTTTATCGCCGATATCGGGGAGGATGAATTGATCGCCGTCATGCGGGCGGAGGCGGCCCGGCGGCAGCGAATCATTACGGGGGAAAGCACGGTGGCCCGGGGCGAAGCGGCGCCCGGCATGATCGTGGCGGCGCTGGCGGTGGGCAGGAACGGCGAAATCGGCGCGTATCCCATGCAGTGGGGCTTTCACAGGCCCGATGGCGGCCTGATCGTCAACACCCGCAGCGAAACGGCCCTGGAGCAAGCGCTTTTGCGCCCCACCCTGCTGCAGCGCCGGTGCCTGATCCCGTGCAGCTGGTATTTGGAATGGGAATCCCGGGCGGGGCATTTGAGCCTGCTGGGCGACGACGCCCCGGGGGAGGCCCAGGCCCGCATCGTTTACGCCCTGCGGCCCAAAGCGCCGGGGATGATGTATCTGGCGGCGATCTACCGCTACGAGGCGGATCGGCGGCTGCCGGTGTTCAGCATCCTGACCCGGGAGCAAGCGCCGGATATTTCCTTTATATCCGACTGCATGCCGGTGGTGTTTTCCGAACGCCATCACCACGCGTGGCTGCGCCGGGATGGCGACGTGCGGGCGGCGCTGCGCCTGTGCGAACGGGAGATGGCCTGCCGCCCGGTCCATACGCCGCCCCGGGCCGCGTGACGGGGGGTTGACGGCAAATAAAAAGCCCGCTTATCAGATCGATAAGCGGGTTTTCTGTCAAGGGACCTTGACGAATGGCACCCCCAATGGGATTCGAACCCATGTTTCCGCCTTGAGAGGGCGGCGTCCTAGGCCTCTAGACAATGGAGGCAAGTGGCTGGGGAACAAGGATTTGAACCTTGACAATACGAGTCAGAGTCGTAGGTGCTGCCGTTACACCATTCCCCAACACCGCGCGATTTTTCAACCGCAAGTGGTATTATACAGATTTTCACCTGACTTGTCAAGGGCTTTTTTCAAAAAAGCAAAGAAAAGTGGGGCCCCTTTCCCGCGGCTCGGTCCGGGCGGGCGCGGCGTCCCCGTCAGGCGCGCCGCCGGGCGGGCTTGGGCCGTCGGCGCCGCAGCGTCCAGATCAACCACAGAAGGAACAGCGCGATGCCCACGGCCCAGCAGATCACCCCGCCCATGCGCATATATCGGATCGACTGGCGGTAATCGGCCAGCCGCTGCCGCGCCTGCTGCCGCTCCGCGTCGGCTTGCCGGATCAGGGCGTTCAGGCTGTCCTTGCTTTCCTCGGAAGCGGCAAAGGCGGTCGCCTGCGCATCGAAATCCGGGTATTGTTTGCGATAGGCGCTGAGCAGGGGGTTAGCCGCGTTGTTTTCCAGGGCGGTAACGCCCACGGAAAGCGCCATGTATCGATCGTAGGGCTCCGCTGCCGCCGATTCGTCGGCGATCAGATGCCGGTAGTCGGCGGAATGATCCCGCAGGAAGGCGAAAAACAGCAGGGCCGTCCCCAGGATCAGCGCAAGGAAGCCGATCAGCAGCGCGGGCCGCAGGGGTTTCTTTTTCACGTTCACAAAAAAATCTCCCATCAGGCAAGGCGGGGAAAAGGCGCAGAAAAAAACATGCCGCCGCCGCGTTTCCGGGCGGGGCATGCATTTTTCAGGGGTTACTCGTCCTCGTCGTCCTCATCCGGGGTTTCGGGGAAGAGGGGCTGGTGACAGTTGGGGCACAGGTAATCCTCGTCAAAATCGAAGGAATCGACTTCGAAGGTCATTTCCTCGCCGCAGTGGGGGCAAGTGTACTCCACCAGGTTGTCGTTTTCTTCGTCCTCGTCGTCTTCGTCCTCGTCCTCGTCGTCATCCTCGTCCTCATCGTACAGGATGTCTTCGATGTCGCCCAGGTCGGCGTCGATGGATTCCACGAATTCGCTCAGGTCGTCGTGATCGTTCCTCAATTCGTCCAGCTCCTGGGCCATATCGGTCAGCAGCTCCAGCATTTTATCGATCAGCTTGCCTTCGTTGGTTTCGGTATCCAGCTTCAGCCCTTCGGCCAGGCCCCGCAGGTAAGAAACCTGATCGGACAGATTGCTCATTGTTTTTCCTCCATTACGCGCGGCTCAGATATTCGCCGGTGCGGGTGTCGATCTTGATCACGTCGCCGATGTTGATGAACAGCGGCACCTGGATCTCGTAGCCGGTTTCGGTGGTGGCGGGCTTAAAGTTGTTGGTGGCGGTATCGCCCTTGAAGCCCGGTTCGGTCTTAGCGATTTCCAGTTCCACAAAGTTGGGCGCTTCCACGGAGAAGGCCTGGCCCTTGAAGTAACGGATGGTGACGTTGGTATTTTCCTTCACGAACTGGATGGCGTCCTCCACGGCGTCCTTGCCCAGGGGCATTTGCTCGTAGGTATCGGGGTCCATGAAGTAATACAGGTCGCCGTCGTTGTACAGATACTGCATTTCCTTGGTTTCAATGATGGCCCGGGGCATTTTGTCGGTGGGGTTGAAGGTACGCTCCACCACCGCGCCGGTCATGACGTTCTTGATCTTGGTGCGCACGAAGGCGGCGCCCTTGCCGGGCTTCACGTGCTGGAAATCCACGATGTTCCACACGCCGCCGTCCCATTCGATGGTGATGCCCTTTTTGAAATCGCCAGCAGTAATCATTGTAATTCCTCCATATTCTGTATTGGTTTATTGCAATAAGGGGCCGATCACAGGATCAGCAGCGCCTTTTGTGCATGTACCAGGGTGCGCCCGCCGTTTTCGGTGATGGCGCAGGTGTTTTCGATGCGCACGCCGCCCAGGCCGGGCACGTAGATGCCGGGCTCCACGGTGATGGTCTGGTTCACTTCCAGCAGATCCTCGCACAGCTGGGACAGCCGGGGGTTTTCGTGGATATCGATGCCCACGCTGTGGCCCAGGCCGTGGCCGAAGCGGCCGGCGTAGCCCGCGTCGTCGATGATCTTCCGGGCCATGGCGTCGATTTCCTTGCACACCTTGCCGGGGGCCAGGGCCGCTTCGCAGGTTTCCTGGGCGAAGAGCACGGTGTCGTAGATCTTTTTCATTTCGGGGCTGGGCTGGCCCAGGGCGATGGTGCGGGTCATATCGGCGCAGTAGCCGCCCTTCTTGGCGCCGAAATCGAAGGTGATCATTTCGCCCATTTCGACCTTCTTATCGCTGGGAATGGCGTGGGGCAGGCTGCCGTTGACGCCGGAGGCCACGATGGTGTTGAAGGCCAGGCCCTCGCCCCCCAATTCCAGCATCAGGAAATCCAGCTTGATCTGCAGCTGCTTTTCGGTCATGCCCGGCTTGATGAAGCCCAGCAGCTGATCGAAGGCCCGGCAGGAAATATTGCAGGCCTCCTCGATGCAGTCCAGTTCGTGCTGATCCTTGATGCGGCGGATGGTTTCCGGCGCGTTGCCCAGGGAAGCGAACGCCACGTTGGGAATGGCCTTCTGAATGGCCGCGAAGGCGCGCACGGTGACCTCGTCGTCCTCGTATCGCACGGTTTTGACGCCGTGCTGGGCGAACAGCCTGCCCGCCAGCGCTTCGTGGCTGACGCCCTTTTCGATCATCAGCACGTCGAAGCCGGGGGCTTGCCGCTCGGCCTGTTCGGTGTAGCGGAAATCGGTGATGATGGCCTGGAAGCCGTTTCCGGCCGCGATGATCCCTTCGCCGGTATAGCCGCTCAGGTAATACATGTTGGAGGGCTTATGGATCAGGATGGCCTCATCCGTCCCCAAACCCGCCGTTTTCAGCAGTTTTTCCATTCTTTGATTCATGATGTCAATCCTCCAAGCGTAATATTCACAATACGCCATATTTTATTTTATCATAATTCAAGCGCCTTCGCCACCCCTTCGCCCTGAAAAAAAGCAAATTTTTTTCAGTTTTTGGCTGCGACCGGGCTAAAATACATATTTTGATCATTTTTTTGCGCGCGGCTATTGACAAGTGAGCGGGATTGCGTATAATAACATATGAACGATTGTTCAAGTGAAAGGATGATCAAAAATGATCGAAGCGGACCACAGGCAGGAGGAGCGGCCCGGGGAGGAGCGGGGGATCGAGCATCCCGACCTGGTGTCGTCGGTCAACGCCGATATGCCGGATGAGGAAATGCTCTACGACCTGGCGGAGCTTTACAAGGTGTTCGGCGACAGCACCCGGATCAAGATCCTGTACGTGCTTTTTGAGGCGGAAATGTGCGTCAGCGATATCGGCGCGCTGCTGGGCATGACCCAGTCGGCCATTTCCCATCAGCTGCGGGTGCTGAAGCAATCCAAGCTGGTGAAATTCCGGCGGGAGGGAAAAACGGTGTATTACTCCCTGGCGGATGATCACGTGCGCACCATCATCGGCATGGGTATGGAGCATCTGTGCGAATAACGGCCGCCGCTTTTGGGCGACCGCGCGATTTCAACGATATCATCATGTGGAGGGGAAACGATATGAGCAAGCATTGCGATCACTGCCATCACGCGCACGAAGAGGCGCATGAACACGACCACGAGCATGAGCACGATCACGATCACGAGCATGCGCACGGGCATACCCATGCGCATTCGCATGAACACGGCCATGATCATGGCCACGACCACGGCGGGGAGGAAGAAAACCGCACGGTGATGATCGTGCGCATCATCGCCAGCGCCGCCCTGCTGGCCGCGGGGCTGCTGCTGTCCCTGCCGACGTGGGCAAAGATCGCCTTGTTCCTTCTGTCCTGGGTGGTGGTGGGCTACAATGTGGTCATCGCCGCGGCGGAAAACATCCTGCACGGCCACGCGCTGGATGAAATGTTTTTGATGACCGTGGCGTCGGTAGGCGCCTTCTGCCTGGGGGATTTCGCCGAGGGCGTCGCCGTGATGCTGCTGTATCAGATCGGCGAGTTTTTCCAGGATTACGCCGTGGATCAGAGCCGGGATTCCATCGCCGAATTGATGGATATCCGGCCCGACACCGCCGAGGTGGAGCGGAACGGGAAGATCGAAACGGTGCATCCCCAGCAGGTGAACGTGGGGGAAATCATCGTGGTGCGCCCCGGCGAAAAGATCCCCCTGGACGGCACGGTGATCGAAGGCGCTTCCGCCCTGAACACCCTGGCCCTCACCGGGGAATCCGCCCCCCGGGACGTGGGGGTGGGCGATCCCGTCATCAGCGGCTGCGTGAATATGCAGGGGGTGCTGCGGATAGAGGCCACCCACGCCTACAGCGATTCCACCGTGGCCCGCATCCTGGAATTGGTGGAAAACGCCGGGGATCACAAATCCCGGGCCGATCAGTTCATCACCCGCTTCGCCCGGATCTACACCCCGGTGGTGGTGGGCCTGGCGGTGCTGGTGGCGCTGATCCCGCCGCTGTTTTTCGGCGGCGCGTGGAAGGAATGGATCACGTCGGCCCTCACCTTCCTGGTCATTTCCTGCCCCTGCGCGCTGGTGATTTCCGTGCCGCTGACGTTTTTCAGCGCCATCGGCGGAGCGTCGAAGCGGGGCATCCTGATCAAGGGGGCCAATTATGTGGAAACCCTGGCCCAGACCGGGGTAGCCGTATTCGATAAAACCGGCACGCTGACCCAGGGCGCCTTCGCCGTGACGGAGATCCACCCGGAGGGCGTGACGGAGCAGGCACTGCTTTCCCTGGCCGCGGCGGCGGAGCAATTCAGCACCCATCCCATTGCCCAGGCGCTGCTGAGCGCCTGCGCGGGCGATCTGCCCAAGGCGGAGGACGCCGCGGAGGTAGCCGGCCACGGCGTGCTGGCCACCATCCAGGGCAAGCGCGTGGCGGTGGGCAACGGCAAAATGATGATCCGGGAGGGCGTGGCCTATCAGCCCGCCGGGAAGGCCGGCACGGTGGTGTACGCGGCGGCCGACGGGCAGTACCTGGGCTATATCCTGATTTCGGACGCCCTGAAGGCGGGGGCCAAGGCCGCGATCGACGGCCTGAAGCAATTGAACGTGGGCAGGACCGTGATGCTGACCGGCGACAGCGAAGCCGCCGCCCGGGAAGTCAGCGACGCCCTGCAATTGGATGAAATGCACGCCGGGCTGCTGCCTGACGGCAAGGTGGATGAAGTGGAGCGCCTGATGAACGAAAAGGACGCCCAGACGGCCCTGGTGTTCGTGGGCGACGGCATCAACGATGCGCCGGTGCTGGCCCGGGCCGACGTGGGCGTGGCCATGGGCGCGCTGGGCAGCGACGCCGCCATCGAGGCCGCCGACGTGGTGCTGATGGACGATGATCCCCGCAAGCTGCCCCAGGCCATCCGCATGGCCCGGGCCACGGTGCGCATCGTGCGGCAGAACATCCTGTTCTCCCTGGCGGTCAAGGTGATCGTGATGATCTTGGGCGTTCTGCATGTGGCGCCCCTGTGGCTGGCCATCTTTGCCGACGTGGGGGTGTGCTTCCTGGCAATCCTGAACGCCATGCGGGCCATGCACATCCGGGATTGACGCGTTTCAGTATACGGTGCGGCGCGGGGACCGACCTTTCCTCGGGCCGCGCCGCTTTGCTTTTGCAGGCCGCTTTATTTTTGCGCCGTTTCCCGCTTGACAAGGGCCCCGCCGCGCATTATGATGAAGCGGAAATGCTGATTTTTTGAGGTGATGAACGTGCGCTTGATCGGCGTGACCCCCTCCCAGGATGAGAAGGGGCGGATTGTGATCAACCATGATTATCTGGACGCCGTGTGCCGGGCGAAGGCCCTGCCCATGCTGCTGCCGCTGACGGACGATGAAAGCCTGATGGAGGAAATGCTGCGCCGTATCGACGGCCTGCTTTTGACCGGCGGGGCGGACGTGGGGCCCGATATGTACGGCGAGGAAAAGCTGCCCCTGTGCGGCGAAACCGCCCCAATGCGGGATCGGATGGAGTTTTATCTGTGCCGCCGGGCGCTGGAAATCGATCTGCCGATCCTGGCGATTTGCCGGGGTTACCAGGTGCTCAACTGCGTGCTGGGCGGCACGCTGTATCAGGATGTGGCCGCCCAGTTCGGCGCGGCCCTGCGCCACCCCTGCTACGAGGTGCCCCGGGATCAGGTGCACGAGGTCAATAACGTGCAGGGCACCCTGCTCCATCGGGTGACCGGCCTGCTCACTATGGGCGTCAACAGCCGGCATCACCAGGCCATCAAGGATCTGGGCCGGGGCCTGACGATCAACACCCGGGCAACCGACGGGCTGATCGAGGGCGTGGAACTGCCGGGGAAGAAATTCGTGCTGGGGGTGCAGTGGCACCCCGAATCCCTGAGCGATTACCGGCCGGAGGCTCAACGGCTCTTCGACGCCCTGACGGAGGCCTGCCTATGATGACGGAAATCGCGCTGGTGGCCGATCTGCACGGCAATTGGCCCGCCACCCAGGCGGTGGATCAGGATATCCGCAGCCGGGGCATTAAAACCATCTGGTGCCTGGGGGATATCGTGGGCAAAGGCCCTTCCTCGCCCCAGACCTTCGATTGGGCGGTCAAGAATTGCAGCGTCATTCTGCTGGGCAATTGGGATGAGGGCATCGGCAGAAAGCAGTACCCCAAGGATGAGTTTTATTACGAGCAGCTGGGGGAGGAGCGGATGAAGCTTTTGCCCACCTTCCCCCTGGAGTATACCTGCTGGATCTCCGGCCGGAAGGTGCGCCTGTTTCATGGCCGCCCCACCATGCCGGAGCCCTATTACGTGCACGCTGATTACGACGACCTGGCCCCCTATTTCGTGCCGGATTACGACGTGGTGGGCTATGCCGACGTGCACCGGCAGGGCATGCGCGTGCTGGGCTTCAAGGGCCTGCTGTTCAACACCGGCAGCGTGGGCAACGGCCTGGGGGTGGCGATGGCCCAGTATGTGATCCTGCGGGGCGAGATCGACGGGCGGGAAAAAGCGCCCCTGGATATCAGCCTGATCACCGTGCCCTACGACCGGGATCAGGCGGTGCGGGATACCATCGAGGCTGGCAAACGGGGCCTGGTGAACGCCGATCTGTTCTGCCAGGAAATTCAAACCGGCGTGTACGCCCGGGGCAAGGGCGTGCGCAGCGCCATGTGATAGGCAAGGAGGGCGAGGCATGATCCGTTTCGGGCCGGCGGGCAATTCGGAATCCTTCTACGCTCAGGGCTATAAAAGCACCTGGCAGGAGCCCCAATGGCTGCGGGGCATGGGCCTGTCCGCCTACGAATATTCCTTTGGCCGGGGGGTCAATCTGTCGGTGGAGGCGGCGGAAAAAATCGCTGCCGAGGCCAGAACATATGACGTGGCCGTCAGCGCCCACGCGCCGTACTTCATCAACCTGGCCAATCTCGACCCGGATAAGCGGGAAGCGTCCTTCCGCAACATCACCGAAAGCGCCCGGCTGGTTTGCTGCCTGGGCGGCGATCGGGTGGTGGTGCACGTGGGCGCGGTGATGAAGCTGGATCGAAAGGAAGCGCTGGCGCATTGCCGGGATGGGCTTCGGGAAGCCTACCGGCGGCTGGAGGATCAGGGCCTGGGCCGGGTGCATTTGTGCCCGGAAACCATGGGCCGGCCCAGCCAGATCGGCGATTTGACGGAAACGCTGGATTTTTGCCTGCTGGATGAACGGCTGATCCCCTGCATCGATTTTGCCCACCTGCACGCCCTGGGCCACGGCGCTTTGAAGGGAGCGGCGGATTTCGCCGCCGTGCTGGATCAGCTTGAGCGTACCCTGGGGCTCAGCCGGGCCAGGCAACTGCACATCCATTTTTCTACCATTGAATTCACCGCCGCCGGGGAAAAGCGCCACCGCACCTTCGCCGAAACGGAATACGGCCCCCGGTTCGAGCATCTGGCCCCGCTGCTGAAGGCCCGGGGGTATGAGGCCCGGGTCATCTGCGAATGCAAGGGCACCATGGCTGAGGACGCCCGGGAAATGAAGCGGATGTACGATGCAGCGCCGTGACTTGCATTGCGGGCATACTTGTGCTATAATGGCTCCATTCTATGCTGCGGGAGGGAATTTCCTTGGAAGACCCGATCGGCCGATGGTTGGCTGAAATCGTATTGCTGATCCTGTGCGCCTTGCTGGCCTGTGCCCAGGCGGCGCTGACAAATGCAAATGAAGGCAGGCTGCGCTCCTCCGACAGCGGACGGGCGAAAAAGCTGCTGCCGTTGCTGGAGCGGCGTGAGCCCGTGATCGCTTTGCGCGGGCTGCGAACGCTTTTTCTGTTGCTGTTCGGGGCCATCGGCGCCAGGCTGACCCAGGAAACGGGCCTGGGCTATGGGGCCGCGGCGGCGGTATTTTGCCTGGTCGCCGCGCCGGTGGTAATGGCGCTGTGCAAGCTGGCGCCGGAAAAGATCGGCCGCCGCCGCAGCGAGCAGATGGCCCTGCATCTGGAGCCCCTGATCGTGTGGGCCTACCGGATCATGACCCCCTTCACCGCCGTGGAGCAGGCCGCCGCCCGGGGGCTGGTGCGCCTGTTCGGTATCGATCCCCACGCCAAGGAGGAAGTGACCGAGGAAGAGATCCAGGCCATGATGGATATCGGCGAGGAATCCGGCGTGATCGAAAGCGACGAAAGGGAAATGATCAAGAACGTGTTTGAGTTCGGCGATCTGACCGCCGCCGACTGCATGACCCACCGCACCGACGTGACCGCCATCTGGATCCACGACGACGAGGAAACCATCCGCCGCACCATCCAGGAAAGCGGGCTGAGCCGCTTCCCGGTGTACGATGAGGATATCGACGATATCGTAGGTGTGCTGTCCACCCGGGAATACCTGCTCAACTGCGGCGAAAAGCAGCCCAAGCCCCTGCGGCAATTGCTGCGGGACGCGTACTTCGTGCCCGAAACCGTGCCTACCGACGTGCTGCTGCGCAATATGCAGCGGGCCAAAACCCATATGGCCCTGGTGGTGGATGAATACGGCGGCATGAGCGGCGTGGTGACCATGGAGGATCTGTTGGAGGAGATCGTGGGCAATATCTACGATGAATTCGACCCCACCGCCGAGGTAGAGATCCAGCCCCTCAGTGAGAACAGCTGGCGGGTCAGCGGCACCGCCGATCTGGAAACGGTGGAGGAGACCATCGGCGTCAAATTGCCCCTGGATGAGGATTACGACACCCTGGGCGGCCTGATCTTCAGCCGCTTCAGCACCATCCCGGAGGATGGCACCACCCCCAGCCTGACGCTGTACGCCACCCGGGACGGCGAAAAGCCCGAGGAGGGCGAGGCGGATCAGATCCGGGTGGACGTGGAATCCATCGTGGACCGCCGGGTGGAATGGGCCAAGGTGACCGTGCTGAAGGCGGCGGACGAGGGCAGGGAAAAGCAGGAGGAAGGCTGAGCCGGGGCGTTTTCCGGCCCTTGAAGCGAACAAAAGCGCGCTTTCTCTGCGCTTCCATAGATTATTTAAGGAAATAAAAAGGCGCAATGCTTTCAGCCAGCTGGTTCTGTCTGGCAAGCTGACTGCGCATCTTGTAGAGATCGACCAAACTTGTCAGAAAAGAATGAATCAGATGATTTCAAAAATGAAGCGGACAGAAGGAGTTACAGAAGCCCTGAAAGCTGAAAATCAGATGGAATGGGTACGCAAAATGAACAGCATTCATCATCGTGCGGAAGAAATGATCCTGGATGAATTGATCTATAACTGAACATGATGTTCGGAAAGCCCGGCGGGAATCAACCTGCCGGGCTTCGCTTTTCTTCTATTCTCAATCTTTTGTTCTTTCGCAAGGCTTCAATATCCATCAATCAAATTCCTGGATTGCCAGATGCGCATAGTGCCCCAACCGATCCAGGCGGCGGGCGAGATCTGCCGCGGACAGGCCGTTTTCGTTTTCAAGCCAGTTCAGGATCAATCGCATAGAA
>JAFUXH010000042.1 GCA_017470945.1 Clostridia bacterium
AGCACGCCGCCAGCGTTCGTCCTGAGCCAGGATCAAACTCTTGTGTTTAATCCTTCAACTTGCGATCTCTGGTGTCGCTCCAGTCTCTCAACCGGAACTACCGCGTCACAAGCTAAAACTCATTTCAGAATTAACTGTCGTTTCTTTCCTCATTACTCTCTGTATCGTTTTCAAGATTCTTGCGTCCTCGCACTCCGTCCCCCTCTCAGGGGCCCTTCGTTTGAGCGCTCAGCTATAATATCACACCCTCCGCCACTTTGTCAACACCTTTTTTCAAAAAAATTTTGAGTTTTTTTGAACAAAAAACGGCGGAATTTCCTCCGCCGTCACAGGATGTGGTATACTCTTTCGGGATTTTTGGGGTCGTAATCCACCACATGTAGTATATAATAGGAAATTGTTTATTCCAAAAACTTTTTTTGCCGGTAAAAAGACAGCGCGGCGTCCTGCATCAGGCGCTCGAAGGCCGGCACGTCGGTGTGCTCCGACGCGAAACACAGGATCATGGGGTGATCGGCGTACACGATGCCCACATCGTGGGTAATGCCGTCGTCCTCCCCCGTTTTGTGGGCCACCGTCACGCCCAGGCCGTGCAGGAAGAAGGGGATTTTGCCGTTGAGCCGCTGATCCTTCAGGATCGCCAGCATCTGAGCGTCCGCCTCCGGGGAAACGCATTCCCCCCGGTACATTTTTTCCAATAGCGATCCAATCTCCCGCGCTGTGATGTGGTTTTGGATACCCCGCCGGGAGGCCTCGGCGTCGTACAGCTTCCGCCGCAGGGTGGTTTGCGAACAGCCCAAACGCCGCAGCGTATCATTTATCTGCTGGATGCCCAGCCGCTGGATCAGCAGGTTAGTGGCGGTATTATCGCTGAGGATGATCATCAGCACGCACAGATCCCGCAGGGTAACCTGCAATCCGTCGTGCAGATAGGTCAGCGCCCCGCAGGAGGGCACCTTCTGCTCCGGCCGGATGGCAAACGTTTCCTCCATAGAAAGCAGCCCATCCCTGGCCTGGCGGAACGCCTCGATCAGAATAGGGATCTTGATCACGCTGGCAGCCACCAGGGGAAGATCGGCCTGGTAAGCGCAGGTTTCCCCGGTGATCAGATCCTTCCCGAAAACGCTGACCTCGCCCGGCAGCGCGGCCAGGCGAGGCGCATAAGATTGCAAAATATCATTCATCATATCAAATCTTCAAAACCGCTTTGGCGATAGAAAAGTAAATGAACAGGGAGCTCATATCCACCACGGTGGTGATCATGGGGCTGGCCATGAGGGCCGGGTCCAGCCCCAGCTTTTTGGCCAGCATGGGCATGGCGCAGCCCAGCGCCTTAGCCAGCACGATGGTGCAGAACAGGGCGGCGCCTACCACGAAGGACACGCCCCAATCGGCCCCGTTGACGAAATGCACCCGCAGGAGGGTGAACGCGAACAGCACGCTGCCCACGATCAGCGCCACCCGGAATTCCTTCCACAGCGCCTTCAGGAAATCCTTCAAAGTGATCTGCCCCAGGGACAGACCGCGGATGATCAGCGTGGAGGACTGGCTGCCGCAATTGCCGCCGGTATCCATCAGCATGGGGATACAGGCGGTCAAAATGATGCCCACCGCCGCGTTGCTGCTAAGCACGTCCTCATAATGGGTGATGATCATGCCGGTGAAAATGGCGATCACCGCCATCAGCAGCAGCCAGGGGATACGGTTCATGGCCAGCTGGAACACGGATGTTTTCAGGTATTCATCGTCCGACGGCGTCAAGGCGGCCATCTTTTCGAAGTCTTCGGTGGTTTCCTCTTCGATGACGTCCATGATGTCGTCCGCCGTGATGATACCCACCAGCCGATCTTCCTTATCCACCACGGGGATGGCGTACAGGTCGTAGCGCCGCACCAGTTCGGCCACCTTTTCCTGGTCGTCTGTGGTGCAGACGGACACGGGATGGTGCTCCATGATGTCGGACAGCACCGTATCCTCCGACGCCAGGATCATTTTGCGCAAAGGCAGGGTGCCAATCAAGTGATGGGTGCCGTCGATGATGTACAGGGTATAGATGGTTTCCTTGTCCAGGCCCTCTTTGCGGATGATTTCCATGGCCTGGCGCACGGTATCCTCCCCGTGGAATTCCAGGTATTCGATGGTCATCAGGGAGCCGGCGGAGTTATCGGGGTAGCGCAGGAACTGGTTGATCAGATTGCGCTTTTCCGGATCGGCAGTCTGCAGGACGCGCTTGACCACACTGGCGGGCAGTTCCTCCAGGAAGTCCACCGCGTCATCCAGGAACATATCGTCGATTAAGACGCGGATCTCGTTGTCGCCGATGGATTCGATCAGCGTCTGCTTCTGCTCGGCCGACATATAGCTGAACACGTCGGCGGAGATATCCTTGGGCAGGATGCGGAACATGAGGAGCAATTTATCCTTATCCAACCCCTCCATGTACTGGGCGATATCCACCTCGTTGAGCATCATCATGGCGCCGCGCAGTTCCCCGTGGCGACCGTTTTCCAGCAGGGTATTCAGGCGTTTTTGAATGGCTTCCCATTCCATTGGGGTCACCTTCTCTCTCTATTCATTTTGAACCCGTATTTCCGGTTTTTGACCCAATGCAAACAAACCCCTTGCATGCACAGGCCCTGTTCCATTTCACCGCGGGATCCCACGGTGAATTTACGACGTTCAGCGATGCGGGAGAGAACGAACGTTTACCGCTGTATGATCAGAAGGCCAGCGCCAATGAGCGCGGCCGCCACGATCGCGGCACGCCTTCGCTCATCTGGCATCTGTCGCCGTCGCTCATTGCGTGTCACCTCCCTGTTTTTTTCTAATTTTAGTATATGCATTTGGGGACCGCTTGTCAACAAAATGACAAAATCGACATCAATTCTTCATTTTTTTGCAACAAAGTGAAAGCCCCGCCCGGCGCGAAAAACGCTTGTTTTTCTTCCCTTCCTATGATATGCTGAAAGCGGTCAATCGCGTGCGGGGAGGGCAAAACGCGTGTGCCTGATATGCGACAGGATCGCCATGATCCAACGGGGAGAAAACCCCTATTTCGTGAAGGAACTGAAAACCGGCTACGTGGTGCTGGGGGATCACCAGCATTTTCCCGGCTACACCCTGTTCCTGTATAAAACCCACGGCGACAAAAGCGAGCTTTTCCACCTCGACCTGCCGGAGCGGACGGCGTTTTTGCAGGAAATGACCCTGGTGGCCCAGGCCGTCGACGCGGCCTTTGCGCCGGACAAGATCAATTATGAATTGCTGGGCATGGGCGACGCCCACCTGCATTGGCACATCTTCCCCCGGCGAAGCGGCGACATCGGAAGCTACGGCAACCGGGGCGTGGGCCCGGTGTGGTGGTATCCCATGGAAAAGATGTACGACGACGCAAATCGGCCCACCAAGGAAGAACTGGCCGATATGAAACGCCGCCTGCTGAGCGCCCTGGAGCGGGTGATCGCCGCCCGCAATGGGGATGGGCAAGCCATTGGATGAATCAATTGGACCAAGAATCAGCAAGGAGGGGATGGCCATGACCGTTTGCGGCGTGATCGCGGAATACGATCCCTTCCACCGGGGCCATGAAAGGCACCTGCGCCTGGCCCGGGAGGCGACCGGGGCGGATTACGTGATCGCGGTAATGAGCGGCAGCTTCACCCAGCGGGGCATGCCGGCGCTGTTGCCCGCCCACGCCCGGGCGGAAATGGCCCTGCGGTGCGGGGCCGACGCGGTGCTGCAATTGCCCTACGCCTTTTCCGTGCGGGAGGCGGAATATTTCGCCCTGGGCGGGGTGTATATCCTGCACCGCCTGGGCTGCGTGACTCACCTGTCCTTCGGCTGTGAAACGGAGCAAATCGATGTGCTGAAGCAAGCGGCGGACCTGCTGGAAGCGCCGGACGAGGCCTTTGACCGCGCGGTGCAAGCCCATCTGGCCGCCGGGCAATCCTTTGCCGCCGCCCAGGGCCGGGCCGTGGCCCAACGGCTGGGCATCCCCCCGCAAACGCTGAACGCCCCCAACACCGCCCTGGCCCTGTGCTATTTGCGGGCGCTGATCCGCTTGGGCAGCGGCATCATCCCCGTGCCCATCCTGCGACAGGCGGATTACCGGGCCACGCAGTTGGAAGCCCTGCCCTCCGCCACCGCCGTGCGGGGGGCCATCCTGCGGGGGGATTGGCAGGGCGTGGCCCGGGCCGTGCCGGAAAACGCGCTGCCCACCCTGCGAAACGCCGTTTTCGCTGGGTTATGCCCCCCCGACCGCGTCGACCTCCCCCTGCGGCAGGCACTGCTGCTGGCCCGGCCGGAAGCGGTCGCCGCCTGGCCCGGCGTGGGCGAAGGGCTGGAAATGCGCATCCTGAAAGCCGCCGAAACCGCCGTCAGCCGGGAAGAACTGATTGCCCAAATCAAAAGCCGCCGGTACACCTACGGCCGCATCAGCCGGGCCCTCTGCCACGGCCTGATGGGGGTGACAAAGGACGATTTGCCATCCCTGCCCGCCTCCGCCCGCATCCTGGGCTTCCGGGAAAGCGCACGGCCCCTGCTGCGCCGCATGCGGGAAAACGGCTTTCCCCTGTATTCCCGCCCGGCCCGGCAGCCCGACGCCGCCCTGGACGCCCGGGCCGACGACCTGTGGCGCGTCCTGGCCGGCCAGCCCCGGGGCGATACCTACCGCCGCAGCCCGGTGATTCTTCCCTGAGAAAGGAAAATGCGTATGCGTGACATTTCTGTTCAGCGCCTCAGCGACGCCGTGGCGCAGCTGTTTTTGACCGCTAATTACGAGATCGGCCCCGATATCCAGCAGGCCGTGGATTGCGCCGCCCAAACCGAGCCCTCCCCCATCGGGAAAAACGTGCTGAACCAGCTCAGCGAAAACTACCGCATTGCCCGGGAAGAGCGGATCGCCATCTGCCAGGACACCGGCATGGCCGTGCTGTTCATCGACGTGGGGCAGGAGGTGCATTTCACCGGCGGGGATTTTGAGCAGGCCGTGCAGGCCGGGGTGCGCCGGGCCTATAGCGAAGGGTATCTGCGCAAATCGGTGGTGGACGACCCGGTGTTCGACCGGAAAAATACCGGCGACAACACCCCCGCCGTGATCCACCTGCGCATCGTGCCGGGGGACAAAGTATCCATCCTGGCCACCGCCAAGGGCTTCGGCAGCGAAAACATGAGCGCTGTCAAAATGCTCACCCCCGCCCAGGGGGTGGAGGGCGTGCGCGATTTCATCATCGAAACGGCCAAAAACGCCGGGCCCAACCCCTGCCCACCCATGATCATCGGCGTGGGCGTCGGCGGCACCTTCGAACAGGCCGCCCTGATGGCCAAGCGCATGACCGCCGCTCCCCTCCATACCCATCACCCGGATCCCCGCTATGCCGCGCTGGAGCAGGAGGCCCTGGCCGCCATCAATCGGTTGGGCATCGGCCCGGCGGGTATCGGCGGCCGCACCACCGCCCTGGCCGTGCACATCGCCACCGCCCCCACCCACATCGCCGGGCTGCCGGTGGCGGTCAACATTTGCTGCCACGCCGCCCGCCACGCGGAAATCACCCTGTGATGAGCATCGCGCGGACGCACTGGTTCATCCGGAATAGCCCAATGTGAGCAACCGCACCGATTTCATAGCCAATTTTCCTCAAAAAGAAGCCGTCCCTGCGTAACCAGGGGCGGCTTCCATTGTTCCTGATATAGATCACAAGCGATATACCGCGGAAAATGCCGGGGATGATCAAGCCTCTTTTTCCAGCATGCCCCGGTATTCCGCCAGCTCCTTTTGATTGCCCCGCACGAAATGGCCCGGCTCGATTTCGCACCAGACGGGCTTATCCGTCCGGTAATCGTGCACCGATTCATCGTAGATCAGGGGCGGGCCTTCCCGCCTTTGATCGGGGGACGGCATGGGCACGGCGGACAAAAGGGCCTGGGTGTAGGGGTGCAGGGGGTGGCGGAACAGGGTTTCCGTGTCGGCCAATTCCATCAGCAGGCCCTTGTGGATGACGGCGATGCGGTCGCAAATAAAGCGCATCACCGACAAATCGTGGGAAATGAACAGGTAGGTAAGCCCCCGCTGCTTCTGCAATTCCGCCAGCAGGTTCAGCACCTGGGCGCGGATGGATACATCCAGGGCGGAAATGGGCTCGTCCGCCACGATGAATTCCGGCTGCATGATCAGCGCCCGGGCGATGCCGATGCGCTGGCGCTGGCCGCCGGAAAATTCGTGGGGAAAGCGGCTGGCAAATTCAGGCAGCAACCCCACGTCCATCAGCGCCTGATGCACCTTTTCCTGGCGCTGCTCCTTGCTGATGCCCTTTTCGGTGTTATACAGGCCCTCGGCCACGATGTAATCCACCTTGGCGCGCTCGTTCAGGGAGGCCATGGGATCCTGGAAAATCATTTGGATCTTCCGGGTCACCTCCCGGTCCAGCTCCTTACTGATTTTGCCGTTGATGCGCTGGCCCTTGAAGATCACCTCGCCCCCCGCCGTTTCATAAATGCGGATGATGGCGCGGCCGATGGTGGTTTTGCCGGAGCCGCTCTCCCCCACCAGGCCGAAGGTTTCCCCGGGGTAAATATCAAAGCTGACGCCCTTGACGGCGTGAAAGGGCTTCCGGCGGGAGCCGAAATCCACCCGCATATCCCGCACAGACAGCAGCGGTTCTCTTTGTTCACTCATGAAACTTCCTCCTGCCGAAGCCTTTTGAGCACCTCCGGGGGCTCCACCTTCGGCGCGTCGGGATGCAGCAGCCAGGTGCGGGCAAAGTGGGTGGGCGACACCTCAAAAAACGGCGGCCGCTGCTCGAAATCGATTTTCAGCGCGTGGGGATTCCGGGGGGCGAAGGCGTCTCCCTTCACCTCCAGGAACAGGTTGGGCGGGGTGCCCTGAATGGAAAACAGCTTTTCCCCCCGTATCCCCAATTGAGGCAGGGAGCTGAGCAGCGCCCAGGTGTAGGGGTGCCGGGCGTCGTAAAAAACCTCCCGGCTCTGGCCGATTTCCACGATATCCCCGGCGTACATCACCGCCACCCGGTCGGCCACATTGGCCACTACGCCCAGATCGTGGGTGATATACACGGTGGTCAAATGATATTTGCGCACCAATTCCCGGATCAGATGCAGGATCTGGGCCTGGATGGTCACATCCAGGGCGGTGGTGGGCTCGTCGCAGATCAGGATCTGAGGCTTGCAGGCGATGGCAAGGGCGATGACCACCCGCTGCCGCATGCCGCCGGAAAATTCGTGGGGATACTGCCTGCAGCGGCGTTCCGGCTCGGTGATGCCCACATCGGTCAATGTTTCGATCATGCGCCGGTAGGCTTCCGGGCCGGTCAGGTTTTGGTGCAGCTTCAGCGCTTCCTCGATCTGCGCGCCGATGGTTTTCAGCGGGTTCAGGCTGGTCATGGGGTC
>JAFUXH010000043.1 GCA_017470945.1 Clostridia bacterium
ACCTTCATTGCCCAGATCACGCTGTCCTTCAGCAAAAAGAATAAATATCTGGGCCACCAGCTGAACATCATCCCCGCCCACGTGTCTGGCACGTCGGATCACAACAATTACCAGCCCGTGCTGGTGACCGGCGCGGAGGCCGACAATGTGATCAAGGCCATCCAGGTCGATTCCCGTCCCCTGAAAATCCAGCCCTACGTGGAAGGCGTGGGGGCCATTCAGGAATTTGTGCCCGCGCCTAAAAAATAGCAGGTTTTTCCTTGCAAACCGGCCGCGATCGCTGTATAATAGTAATGTTATTTGTGATCGCCGGAGGTTTGCCATGATCAACGTTCAGGATTTCATCAGCGCCCTGTCCCTACAGGTGCTTTCCCCCACGAGCCGCAAAACCTGGGATCTGCATTCTGCGGAATTGAACCGCCCAGGCTTGCAGTTCGTGGGTTTTTATGAGCATTTTGCCTACGACCGGCCCCAGGTGGTGGGCCTGACGGAAATGAGCTACCTGGAATCGCTGCCGGATGATCTGCGCCGGGAAAGGCTGAGCACCTTCTTTTCCAATCCCTTGTCCTGCGTGATCCTGTGCCGCGGCATGCTGCCCACCGACGATATGATCGAATTGGCCGCCGCCCACGACGTGGCCCTGCTGCGCACCGAAACGGTGACCACCAAATTCGTAGTAGCCGCCATGAATTACCTGAACCGCTGCCTGGCCCCCCGGGCCACGCTGCACGGCGTGCTGGTGGACGTATACGGCATGGGCGTGCTGATCACCGGCGAAAGCGGCGTGGGCAAAAGCGAATCAGCCCTGGAATTGGTCAAGCGCGGCCATCAATTGGTGGCTGACGACGTGGTGGACGTGTGCCGGGTGACGGAAAACCGCCTGATCGGCGAATCCCCCGAAACGGTGCGCCATTTCATGGAGATCCGCGGCATCGGCATCATCGATATCAAGGCCATGTACGGCATCAGCGCCGTGCTGATGAGCAAATCCATCGACATGGTGATCCACCTGGAGGCCTGGCAGGAAAAGAAGGCCTACGACCGGCTGGGCCTGCTGGATGATTTCACCACCATCATGGACGTAAGGGTGCCGCAGATCGTGCTGCCGGTGCGGCCGGGGCGCAATCTGGCCGTGGTGATCGAGGTGGCGGCCCGGAATTTCTCCCTCAAGCAGATGGGCTATTCCGCCGCCCAGGAGCTGGACCGCCGCCTGACGGAAATGATGATGGGTGGGGCCGGCAACGGCTGACAGAAAAACGATTTACCCGGTATTTTCACCGACAATATAAACGGAGGATGATCGAATATGGTATACATCGGTATTGATCTGGGCGGCACCAACATCGCCGTGGGCGTGGTGGATGAAAAGGGCAACATCCTGGCCCAAACCAGCACCCCCACCCTGCCGGACAGGCCCTACCCCGAATTGGTCAAGGATATGGCCGGCTGCATCACGACCGTGATGGACAAGGGCGGCATCACCCAGGATGACATCGTCAGCATCGGCGTGGGCATCCCCGGCGTGGCCGATCAGAAGCTGGGCACCGTGATCTTCTGCACCAACCTGGGCTGGCACAATATCCCCCTGCGGGAGGAGCTGCAAAAATACATCAACAAGCCCGTGTATATCGATAACGACGCCACGGTGGCCGGCCTGGCCGAAAGCTACGCCGGCGTCAGCGCCGGATGCCAGAGCAGCGTGTTCATCACCCTGGGCACCGGCGTGGGCGCGGGCATCACCATCAACGGCAAGCCCTGGAGCGGCGCCCACGGCGTGGGCAGCGAATTGGGGCACATGACCCTGGTGGTGGACGGCGTGCCCTGCACCTGCGGCAACGACGGCTGCGTGGAACGCTACTGCTCCGCCACCGCCATCATCCGCATGGCGCGGCAGGCATGCCTGGGCTGCCCCAAATCGCTGATCATGAAGCTGGCCGGCAACGACCCGGATAAGATCGACGCCCGCATCGTGATCGACGCCGCCAAGGCAGGGGACAATACCGCCGTGCAGGTGTTCAACCGCTTCGCGAAATACCTGGCCATCACCATCAACAACATCACCGCCTTCCTGGACCCGGAAATGATCGTGCTGGGCGGCGGCGTCAGCAAGGCGGGCCAGTTCCTGCTGGACAACGTGCGCGCCCAGCTGCCCCGGTACCTCATGTATAAAAACCTGCCCTCCCCCAAGCTGGAGCTTGCCAAATTGGGCAACGAGGCCGGCATCATCGGCGCCGCAATGCTGGGCCGGGAGTAATCATCCGTTCATTTATCCACACCCCAACGAATTCTGAATCATGCAACGATGGAGGTCACAGCCATGGAATACCTTGTCCGCCAGCTTTTCCGGGAAACCCCCGCGGATCAAACCGAAGTCACCGTGTCCGGCTGGGTGCGCACCCTGCGGGACAGCAAAGCCTTTGCTTTTATTGAATTGAACGACGGCACGTTTTTCAAAAACGTGCAGATCGTATGCGAGGAGGAAAACCTGGCCAATTTCAAGGAAGTGACCAAGATCACCCTGGGCAGCGCCATTTCCGTCACCGGCATCCTGGCCCACACCCCGGAAATGAAACAGCCCTTTGAAATCAAGGCGCGGGCGGTGGAGATCGTGGGCCTGAGCGATCCGGATTATCCCCTGCAAAAGAAGCGCCATACCTTCGAATACCTGCGCACCCAGGCCCACCTGCGCCCCCGCACCAACACCTTCAGCGCCGTATTCCGCATTCGTTCCCTGGCGGCCCAGGCCATTCACGCCTTCTTCGCCAGCCGGAATTTCGTGTATGTGCACACCCCCATCATCACCACCTCCGACGCCGAGGGCGCGGGCGAAATGTTCCGGGTGACCACCCTGGATCTGAACGATCTGCCCCGGGACGAGAAGGGGAACATCAACAACAAGGAAGATTTCTTCGGCAAGCCCGCCAACCTGACCGTGTCCGGCCAATTGAACGTGGAGTGCTTCGCCCAGGCCTTCCGCAACGTGTACACCTTCGGCCCCACCTTCCGGGCGGAAAAATCCTATACCCCCCGCCACGCGGCGGAATTCTGGATGATCGAGCCGGAAATTTCCTTCGCCGATCTGAACGACGATATGGAACTGGCCGAGGACATGCTGAAATACGTCATCGCCGACGTGCTCCAAAAGGCCCCCGAGGAAATGGAGTTCCTGAACAGCTTCGTGGACAAGGGGCTCATCGAAAGATTGCAGCACGTGGTGAACAGCCAGTTCGCCCGGGTCTCCTACACCGACGCCATCGATATCCTGCTCAAGGCAGATAAGCAGTTCGATTTCCCCGTCCACTGGGGCATGGATATCCAGACCGAGCACGAGCGCTACCTGGCCGAGGAGCATTTCGGCTCCCCCGTGTGCGTGTACAACTATCCCAAGGACATCAAGGCCTTCTACATGCGGCAGAACGACGACGGCAAGACCGTGGCGGCCGTAGATATCCTGGTGCCCGGCATCGGCGAATTGATCGGCGGCAGCCAGCGCGAGGAGCGGCTGGACGTGCTGGAAGCCCGCATCAGGGAGCTGGGATTGGATATGGATTCCTACTGGTGGTATCTGGAGCTGCGCAAGTACGGCACTACCCCCCACGCCGGCTTCGGCCTGGGCTTCGAGCGGCTGATCATGTATCTGACCGGCGTTTCCAACATCCGCGACGTGCTGCCCTTCCCCCGCACCACCGGCAGCGCGGAATTCTGATCC
>JAFUXH010000044.1 GCA_017470945.1 Clostridia bacterium
CCTGTCGGTTTCGTGTAGGAGACTTCGCGCGTCCGGCGCTTCGCTTGTCCGCGCTGCTTAAGCAATTCTCCTGGCCGCCCCTTACTCGGCCCAAGGGCCGAGCGCGTAGGGGCGGATATCATCCGCCCGCATCTTGATTCGCGTAGGGGCGGATACCATCCGCCCGTGCCCCTTTCTCCGCAAAAAATCTTCCGTCCTCCCTCCCCCATCCATTCACCGAGGTGATCATCATGATGCAGCCCAACCGGGAACAATATGAACAGCGCAAGGAATGGGAACGCCAGGAAAAGCAGGATCATTTCCGCGTGGCCGCGGGAATGATGGAATTCCTGGGCGTGGTGCTGGGCATCGTGGCCATCCTGGTGCTGCTGGCCCTGCTGTTCAGCCTGCTCAACTGGCTGGGCCAGGATTTTGCCGGCACCTTTTCCATCCTGCGCACCCGCTTTCAATAATCTGTTTCCAATCGGATATACTAAGGAGGCGCCGCCATGGAGGTATCCTGGGATTCGCTGCACGCCCAGATCGCCGCGTGCCAGCAATGCGAATTGTGCCGCCAAATCCACAACAAGGTGCCGGGCCAGGGCGACGGCAGCGCCGATTTGATGTTCATCGGCGAAGGCCCCGGGGCCGATGAGGACCTGCAGGGCCTGGCCTTCGTGGGCGCGGCGGGCCAATTGCTGACCAAAATGATCGCCGCCATCGGCTACACCCGGGAGCAGGTGTATATCTGCAACGTGGTGAAATGCCGCCCGCCCCACAACCGCACCCCGGAACCCCAGGAGGCCGCCGCCTGCCTGCCCTTTCTGCGGGCCCAGTTTTCCCTGGTGCGCCCCCGGGTGATCGTGCTGCTGGGGGCCACCGCCGCCCGCGCCGTGCTGGGCGATCAGATCCGCATCACCCGGGATCGGGGGCAGTGGGTGGAAAAGAAGGGCGTGTGGTTCATGCCCACCTATCACCCCGCCGCTCTGCTGCGGGACGTGAGCAAAAAACGGGACGCCTGGCACGATTTGCAAATGGTGCAGGCCAAATTGAAGGAATTACAGGGGCCGCCGGCCTCACCCAATCAACAAGGAGGCGCTTCATGACCGCGCTGCAAACCGTCAACCAGGATATGCTGGCCTTTTTCAAGCCCCTTTGGCCCGGCGAGGATAAGCCGCTGGTGCTGGGCGAGGGCAACGCCGACCGCCCGGTGCTGATGCTGATCGGCGAGGCCCCCGGCGAAACGGAAGTGATCAAGCGCCGCCCCTTCGTGGGCAAGGCAGGCAAAAACTTGGATGAGTTTTTGCAGTTGGCGGAATTGCGGCGGGAGGAAATTTACGTTTCCAACGTGGTCAAGATCCGCCCCACCGAATCGGGCCCCACCGGCCGCACCCGCAACCGAGCCCCCAACAAGGAAGAATTATCCCTGTTCATTCCCTGGCTGCTGAAGGAAATCGAGGCCGTGCAGCCCCGGGCCCTGGTCACCCTGGGCAACGTGCCCTTGAAGGCGCTGACCGACGGCAAAGCCACCGTGGGCGACTGCCACGGCCAATGGCTGCGCAGCCTGACGGGAACGCCCCTGTTCGCCCTGTATCACCCCGCCTCCATCATTTACCGCCGGGCCCTGGCCCCGGTGTACGAGCAGGATGTGCTGGCCCTGGCCGGGAGCCTGAAGGAAATCAATGCGAAAGGATGATCCCCCTATGCCCACCGCGTATCTGATCTGCGGCAAAATTTGCAGCGGCAAATCCTACCTGGCCCGGACGCTTGCCCGAGAGAAGAACGCCGTTATCCTTTCGGCGGATGAAATCACCACCCTGTTCGGGGCCGATCTGGGCGATCAGCACGACGCGGTATCCCGGCGGGTGCGGCAGTATCTGTTTCAAAAAGCCGCCGAAATCATCGCCTGCGGCGTCAGCGTGATCCTGGATTGGGGATTCTGGAGCCGTGAAATGCGCGGGGAGGCCGCGGCGTATTTTGCCGCCCGGGCCATTCCCACCCAGTGGCACTATTTGGATATCGCCGATGAAACCTGGCAAGCACGCATCGATCACCGCAATGCCCATTTGGGCCAGGCGGATTACTATGTGGACGCGGGGCTCAAGCAAAAATGCCTGACCCTGTTTGAAAAGCCGGATCGTCAAGAAATCGACGTGTGGCACGATATCCCCTGACGAAAAAAGCCCGACGGGATCTTTCTCTTCCCGCCGGGCTTTTATGATCATGATTCCAATTTCAGGCTGTTCAGGTCGATGTTGTAGATCACGTCCTTCCGCTCCACCACCACCCGGATCTTCTTCGCTACCTCCGGGTCGGTGCTGACCTTCATCAGCAATTCCCGGGTGGGGTTGACGGCGGTAGGATGGCCCACGGCCTGCAGCATGGTAAAATCCCCATTGGTATCGCCGTAGGCCCAGGATTTAGAAAGATCCAGATCGTAAAGCCGGGTCAGCTCCGTCAGGGCCTTTAATTTGGAAGCGGAATCCCACATGGGCACGATCTCGCCGGTGTAGCGGCCCTGAGCGTCGGTTTTATACAGGCTGCCCCGCCAATCATCGAACTGGTATTTCTCCGCCATTTCCCGCACCAGGGCGTCCGGGGAGCCGGAGATGGCGATGATTTTGTGCCCCTCCCGCCGGTGGCGCTCGATCTCGCTGCGGGTAAACTGGTACACCCGATCGCCCTTCTGCTCAATCACCTTGTGGGCGATGAAATTGATGTGCTGGGAGGAAAAGCCCACCACCGTCTGCTTGAAAATATCGGTCATGCGCATCAGGTAGGTATCGTAATCCCCCACCCGTCGGTCCCAGGCCATGTAGGCGGGGCGCACCTCGTCGCGCCAGCGCTTCTGATCGATGATTTCATGGGTCACCATCTTTTTGAACACCTCGGTGATCAGCCCCTCCCGGTAGATGGTGCCGTCGATATCAAAAAACGCAGCAATGTTTTCCGCCATGCGTTCTTCCTCCTTTCGGATAGTTGCCCTATTATACCGGGTAACGAGCGATCGGTCAACGTTTTTTGGGCCAGCCCATGACAATTCAGGCGAAAAAAAGCGGTTTTTGATCAAAGGCCCTTTTATCCCGGCCGGTTTCATGCTATCATAAGCCCAAGAAAAAAGAAAGGAGTATCGTATGGACGCAGTACTTGAATTGATCGTCACCAACCTGCCGCTGATCCTGTGCCTGATCACGGGGGTCGCGCTGCTGGTGGTGGAGGTATTTATGCCGGGCTTCGGCCTGCCGGGCATTTCCGGCCTGATCCTGGTGACGGTGGGCATCATCATCACCTGGAATACCTACGGCGCGGTGGCCGGCCTGGCGGTGACCGTCATTTCCCTGGCGCTGGCAGGCATATCCATATCGGTTTCCATCAAATCCGCCGCCAATGGAAAATTATCCCGCTCCGCCCTGTTCCTCAACGACGTGACCGCTTCCCCCGCCGATCGGGAGGATAGCGCCGCCCTGCTGGGCAAAACGGGCGTGACCGCCACCGTGCTCAACCCCGTGGGCATCGCCGAATTCGACGGCGTGCGCCTCAACGTCATTTCCGAAGGGACGTACCTGGAAAAGGGCGTTCAGGTGAAGGTAGAGCAGGTGGAAGGCGCGAAAATCATCGTGCGTGAAATCAAGGGCTGACAGGCCCTGACAATAAAGGAGGGTTCATTCCATGCCTGAAATGTTTGCGTTAACGGGTATCATCATCGTGGCCATCGCCATCATCCTGGTGGCCGTTTTCTTCCGCTACGTGCCCCTGGGGCTGTGGATCAACGCCCGGGCCTCCGGCGCGCCGGTAAAAATCAGCAGCCTGGTGGGCATGCGCTTCCGCCGCATCTCCCCGCAAAAGATCGTGAACGCCTATATCAAAGCCCGCAAGGCCGGCCTGCAAATGACCACCGACATGCTGGAAACCCACTTCCTGGCCGGCGGTAACGTGGAGCGGGTCATCAACGCCCTGATTTCCGCCAAGCAGGCCAGCATCAATTTGTCCTTCACCACCGCCTGCGCCATCGACCTGGCGGGCCGCGACGTGCTGCAGGCCGTGCAGATGAGCGTGCTGCCCAAGGTCATTGAAACCCCGCCCGTGGCCGCCATCGCCCAGGATGGTATCGAATTGCGGGCCAAGGCCCGGGTCACCGTGCGCACCAACATTGAACGCCTGGTCGGCGGCGCCGGGGAAGAAACCATCATCGCCCGCGTGGGCGAGGGCATCGTGACCACCATCGGCTCCGCCGTCAGCCACAAGGCGGTGCTGGAGAACCCCGATTCCATCTCCCAGACCGTGCTGGAAAAGGGCCTGGATAAGGGCACCGCGTACGAGATCCTGTCCATCGATATCGCCGATATCGACGTGGGCCGCAACATCGGCGCCCAGCTGCAGATGGATCAGGCCGAGGCCGACCGCCGCATCGCCCAGGCGAAGGCGGAGGAGCGCCGCGCCATGGCCGTGGCCCATGAACAGGAAATGAAAGCCGCCGTGCAGGAAATGCGCGCCAAGGTGGTGGAGGCCGAGGCCCAGGTGCCCCTGGCCATGGCCAAGGCCCTGCAGGAAGGCAAATTGGGCGTCATGGATTACTATCAGATGCAGAATACCATCGCCGACACCGAAATGCGCACCGGCATCGCCAAGGCCGCCGCGCCGGGCAGCGATATCGCCAAGCCCCTCGACGGCAAAAAGTAAGCGCTGCTGAAAGGAGCAAGCAATGAACGGCTTACCTCTCCTTCTGATCCTGTGGCTGATCGTGGGCCTGCTGGGGAAAATGAAAAAAGCCCCGGCGGCCCGGTCCGCCAAGCCCGCGGGCAGGGCCAAGCCGGCGTCTCAGGCGGGCGGCAGCCAAGCCGTCCCCCTGAGCCCCCGCCAGCAGCGCCAGGCAGCCGCCCAGCAGCGGCCTGCCCAGCAGGAAGCCCCGGCCGCTGACGCCCACCACAGCAGCGTTCCCTTCCAGGCGCACATGCACCAGCCGGTGATGGACGCCGAGGGCGAGGGCACCGAGGGCATCGATTGCTGCCACGATTTTATGCTGGGCAATCCATCCCGGGAGGAGACCCCCGATTTCCTGACCGTGATGGATGAGGATAACCAGGCGCGGGCAAAGGCCCTTTTGCAGGGCGTGGTGTTCAGCGAGATCCTGAATCGTCCTCACCGCCGTTTCGGAGGAAGGCACGCATGAGCGACAAGCAATTGATTTCCGTCCTGATCGCCGACGACGATCCGGGCATGCGGTTGATCCTGCGCAAGAAAATCCAGGCGACCGACGGGTTCTACGTGGCGGGCGAAGCCACCACCGGCGACGAGGCCATGGCGCTGTACGACAAATTGAACCCCCAGGTGGTGTTTCTGGATGTGGATATGCCCGGCAAAACGGGCACCGAGTGCGCCCACCTGATCCAGGATCAAAACCCCGCCTGCATCCTGATTTTCGCCACCGGCCACGAGGAATACATGGGCGAAGCCTTTGAGGTGTACGCCTTCGATTACCTGGTGAAGCCCTTCAAGCTGGACCGTTTGGAGCAGACCCTGCAGCGCATCGACGACCGGCTGAACCGGGCCCCCGCCCATTCCCTGCCTGCCCCCGCCCCCGTGGAAACCCGCACCTCCGCCGGCAGGCTCATGCTCAAGCACAAGGACGGCGTGACCTTCATCAATCTGGAGGATATCCTGCTGGTGCAGCGGGAGGACCGGGCCACCGTGATTTACACCGTCAACGACGGCCGGTATGTGCTCAGCGAATCCCTGTCCGAAACGGAAGCCCGGCTGGACCCGGAAGTATTCTTCCGGTGCCACAAGAGCTACATCATCAACCTCAAGCACATCCGGAATATTACCCCCTACGGCCGGTGGACCTACGTGGTGCAGCTGAACGGCACCACCCACGACGCCCTGATCACCCATGACAAATACGAAGAGCTGGAAAGGCGTTTTTCCTGATGAACGGACCGGCGCAAAGCAACGACAAGCAAACCCTGCGGCAGATCATGCGGCAGAAAACCCAAGGGCTTCCCATGGAGGAAGCCCTGTTTTCCAGTGAAAAAATCACCGCCGCCGTGCTGGCAAGCGATCTGTACCGGCAGGCGCACAGCCTGTTCATCTACGTCAGCGTGGGCAAGGAGCCGGATACCCGCCGCCTGATCCGGCACGCCCTGCAGGCGGGCAAAACCGTTTACGTGCCCAAGTGCCTGCCCGGGCATACCCTGCAGGCCGTGGCCATCGACAGCCTGAACTGCCTGACCCCCGGCGCCCTGGGCATCCCCGAGCCCCCGGCGGGTGAACGGGATTTCCCCGCGGCGGGGATCGACCTGGCCATCGTGCCCTGCGTGGCCGCCAGCCTGAACGGCGGCCGGCTGGGCCATGGCGCGGGATATTACGACCGCTTCCTGGCCGCCCATCCCCTGCCCACCCTGTGCCTGTGCCACGCGCAGCTGCTTCTGCCCGATCTGCCCATGACGCCCCAGGACGTTCCCATGGATTACATCGCCACCGCCGGCGGCATCCACCGCTGCGGGGAATAAAATCGTTTCGATTCGGCGAACCATCCTTCCAAAAGCCACCGCACGAGCATTCATGCGTTGGCTTTTGTTTGATTGATTGCGCTTTTTTTGAAAGAAGGCGGCGTCTTTTCCCATCAATCGTCTCAGGAGCGATGCCCATTGATGCTGCTTCGCCGTGCCGAAGCGTCAAGACGGAAACTCTGCGCCCGTGGAAGGCTCCTGCTTGGAAGAAGCTCACGGCAATGACCGGCCTGTCATGCGCTGCTTGGATACCGACAGGATCATGGATCTCCGGGAAGCCTTGGCCGGTCCCGTGGTATCTCTCCCAAAAATTTCCCCAAAGTACGTATTCATCATCCTGCGGCGTCTAATAGGTGTAACGTTACAGAAGGAGGCGAATGCCTTGAATCAAGATTTCTTTGCAAGGGAGGCGGAAGCCTGCAAAGGGCTCATGTATCGTGTAGCATACACGATCCTGCAAAACGACGCGGATTGTCAGGACGCCGTTCAGGACGCGCTGCTGAAAGCCTGGGCAAAGCGAAACAGCCTGAGAAATGAGAAGTTATTCCGCACCTGGCTGACAAGAATTCTGATCAATGCCTGCCATGATCTGGTCAGAAAACGCCGGCGAGTGATTTCTTTGGACGCGCTTCCGGAACCATCAGAGGAATTTCCGGATCTTGTTCTGGCCGAAGCGCTTGAAAAGCTGCCGGAAAAGTATCGCGTACCGCTGATGCTTTTCTACTCCGAAAACATGACCTATGCTGAGATCGGCAAGGCGCTCAGAATTCCCGTCACTTCGGTGCAAAGCAGGATCCGCCGTGGAAAGACGCGGTTGAGAAAGGAGCTGAACGAAGATGAAGCGTGACTGGAACAAGCCCCCTATCAGAGACGCCTATAAGCCTGTTCCACAGGCATTTGATCAGGCCGTTTCCGCGACCCTTCAATCCCTCCAAAGAGATGATGAAAACAACCCAAAAGTAAAACGCGCTTGCTTTTTCTTGGGCATGACCAGACGCATGGTTGTTTTGCCCATCCTCTGCGTTTTGCTGGTTGGGATGACAGTTGCTTACGCCATGACCCGGCCTGCCATTCTGAATTGGCTGCTTGGATATGGAAACGCCAATCCATTCCTGGAGCAATCAGCACAGAACATCACAGCGGAAAACAGCGCCGACCATATTACCGCCAGGATCAACGGCGTTGTATATGACGGCTATCAATTTGCTTTTTCCTATGAGCTGGAAAATGACCAGCCTGACCAGCCTGCCATGGTGGTGCTTGATGGCAGCGTGCTTGTCAATGGACAAACGCTTGGTTTGAACGCCAGCATGTATGACCCGAAACTCGTTCCCGATACGCGTCAGGATATCCTGCCCGTCCGCAGAAATCCTACGGATGGCGGCGCCTGGAGCCTGCCGATCCGTCAGGAACTGAGCGGAAACGTGACCTGCGAAGTCACATTCATGATTTATCGCCCCATCAAGGGATTCGTCGTTGTGTCTGATCCAGAGGACGCTATCTATCATCTGGATGCATATGACGCCGATGAGCAAGCCGAAATTCTGGATGCCTGGAGCACACTGCGAAGCTTCAAAAATACCATCATTGCTGATCGTACGGATAACGACGTGGAAAGATGGTCTCGGGACGACTACACGGTCATTGATTCCAACGGGTGGGCGTATATGAGCGAACGGGACATTGGCAAGGAATGGGGCGAGGCAAACCTGTTCAATCTGCGGGAAACCGCCCGGATTCCCGTGACGTTCACATTCAACACGGATATGGCTGTCGTCTATGATTTCTCCGATGTTGAGGACGTTGCGCTTTCGGACTGCACGGTGCATATCCATCGCCTGCGCTTTTCTCCGCTCACCACGGTTGTGGATATCAGCTTGATTCCCAAGGAGAACAGCAAGGCGGCGGCGCAGGAATTGGCAAAGCGTTATGGCCCAATCGACCTGCTGGACGAAAACGGTGCGCCCTTGATCTATGCGGATATGGACTATGAGTTCAGCCCCAATCCGTGGGCAACGGAGCAGTGGAAAGATAACGAAGGCTGGGCCTGCACGTACAGCATAGAAATGCCTGGATTGGAAGCGTGGCCTGAAAGCATTGGCATCATCACGGATCAGGGAGAACTTCTCCGCGTGAAAATAAACAAGTAAAGCATTCCGTGCTGTTTGAGGTCACTGTAACCCAATCCGGCCAGTTGATGCTCACCGTGAACGGCGCGGATTTGCCCTATACGGTGGTTGGGCGGGATACCGGTACCGACCAAATCGTCGGCATGGCCATCGTGGAAACCACATCGGTCAATTCTCTATTGACGGTGCGCAATCCCGCCGGGAATTCTACCGCGCTGATCATCACGCCGCTGCCCGGCGGAACACGGCTTGTGTCAGCGCATCTGTTGATCACGCACATCGGCTGAACGGGCATGTTTCATGCCATTTGCCTTCTTGCAATATTGCCGTGCCGCCAAAGCTTGGCCTTTTTCCGGCACAATGCATTTCCTCAAAACAACAACAGCCGCTGGCATGGTCTGTACGATCATACCAACGGCTGCTTCGTTTACAGGGAATAAGCCGGCGTTTCGGCGAATGCGCCAACGGCCCCAGCAACAAACCTGTGCTTGAGGATGGCGCGCGGCTCACCGTTTTGACGGCGTCCAATACCAGCGCCATGATATGGATATCACGCAGGCGGCATTCCCTTTCCGCATGATGCCGGGTGCCGGTTTAGGTGGAACGCGCGTAATGATTCATCCAGGATCATTATTGCCACCCGCTGATGGGCCCGCACAGCGGCAAAATACCCATGTTTTCAATGTGAATGGATCTTATTTTTCAATCGTTCTGGGGGCGATATCGGCCAGCGTCAGGCCCTTGTTCTTTTCCTGGGCCAGGCGGATGCTCCAATCGTTCTCAAAGAACAGCACCGGCCTTTCCTCCCCGTCGAAGCCCCGGGCGGTGGTGGAGGTCAGCTGCAATTGATCGGCGGGGGCCGGGCTGTCGATGATCCAGCGCACGAAGCGGTAGCCCAGCCGATCCATCACCAGATCCACGCCGTATTCGCTTTTCAGCCGGTAGGTCAGCACGTCGAACTGCAATTCACCCACTACGCCGACGATGAATTCCTCCAGCCCCGTTTCGTTGCGGCGGAAGGTTTGGATCGCGCCTTCCTCGCTGAGCTGGTTGATGCCCTTGACGAACTGCTTGCGCTTCATGGAATCCAGGGGCCGCACCCGGGCAAATCGCTCCGGCGCGAACACGGGGATCTTTTCAAATTTGATTTTCCGCCCGGTGCACAAGGTGTCTCCCAGGCGGTACACCCCGGGATCGAACAAGCCGATGATATCGCCGGGGTAAGCGTTTTCGATGCCCTCCCGCTCGTCGGCCATGAATTGCTGGGGCTGCTTCACCTGCAGTTCCTTGCCCGTGCCGGAGTGCCACACCGTCATGCCCTTGTGGAACACGCCGCTGACCACCCGCAAAAACGCCAGGCGATCCCGATGGGCGGGGTTCATATTGGCCTGAATTTTGAAAATGAAGCCGGAGAAATCCTCATCCTCGGGCTCGATCAGGCCCTGGTCGCTTTCCCGGGGCAGGGGGCGCTCAGTGTAGCGCAGGAAGCGATACAGGAAAGGCTCCACGCCGAAATTGGTCACGGCGCTGCCAAAGAACATGGGGGTCAATTCCCCCTTGCGCACCGCCTCCAGGTCGAAGGGGTCCCCCGCCTCGTCCAGCAGCTCGATCTCGTCGGCCAGGCGGGTGCGGTAATGCTTGTCCAGCGCCGTTTCGATGGCGGGATCGTCGATGCCGATCACCGTTTTGCCGGCCTTGGTTTTGCCGTGGTCGCCGCCGAAATACAATTCCACGTTCTTTTCATCCCGGTGGTACACGCCCTGGAAATCCCCATCCACGCCGATGGGCCAATTGATGGGGCAGGCCCGCACGCCCAGCACCTGCTCGATCTCCTCCATCAGCGCGAAGGGATCCTTGGCCGCCCGGTCCATTTTGTTGACGAACGTGAAAATGGGGATGCCCCGCATGCGGCACACCTTAAACAGCTTCACCGTTTGCTCTTCCACGCCCTTGGCGGCGTCGATCAGCATCACGGCGCTGTCCGCCGCCACCAGAACGCGGTAAGTATCCTCGGAAAAATCCTGGTGGCCGGGGGTATCCAGGATGTTGATGTGGTACCCGTCAAATTCAAACTGCATGGCGCTGCTGGTGACCGAAATGCCGCGCTGCTTTTCGATTTCCATCCAGTCGGACGTGGCGTGGCGCTCCGCCCGGCGGGCCTTCACGCTGCCGGCCTGCCGAATGGCCCCGCCGTACAGCAGCAGCTTTTCCGTCAGGGTGGTTTTGCCGGCGTCGGGGTGGCTGATGATGGCGAAGGTGCGCCGGCAGGCCACCTCCTGTTTCAAATCGGGCATGGTTTCTTCCTCCTCAAACGTATTTTACGGTCTGCCGAGGAATCACATCAAGGCCGCATGGCTGTAACCCCCTCAAATCAACATAAACAATTTATTATACACCCCTGCCCCGGGGAATTGTCAATCATTTTCCGCAAAAACGCCGAAAAAACCATTGAAAAGCCTTGACAGGCCACGCCGGCATGGGCTAAAATAAATGTCCTTTTGTTTTGCTTCGTTGACCGATTCGGAGGAACACATGCCTTACATTGCCGTGGAAAACCTGACGAAAACCTTCACTGTGCGCAAAAAACGGGAAAAATGGCGCCTGCTGCGGGAAAAAACCGCCGTGCAGGCCCTGAAGGGCGTATCCTTTTCCGTGGAGCGGGGCGAATTGGTTGGCTACATCGGCCCCAACGGCGCGGGAAAATCCACTACGGTCAAGATCCTTTCCGGCATCCTGACGCCGGATGGGGGCCAGGCCCTGGTGGGCGGCATGGTGCCCTGGCAGCAGCGGGCCGAGCATGTGCGCCGCATCGGCGTGGTGTTCGGCCAGCGCAGCCAACTGTGGTGGGACGTGCCCATTGCCGACAGCTTTTCCCTGCTCAGGGATATCTACCGGGTGCCCGCCGCCCAGCACGAAAAACGGCTGAAGGAGCTGACGGAAGCACTGGACCTGGGCGGCATCCTGCGCACGCCCCTGCGGCTGCTCAGCCTGGGCCAGCGCATGCGGGCGGAGCTGTGCGGCTCCCTGCTGCACAGCCCGGAACTGCTGTTCCTGGACGAGCCCACCATCGGCCTGGACGCGGTGAGCAAATTGGCCCTGCGGGAATTTTTGCAGCGGGAAAACCGGCAATACGGCACCACCATCCTGCTGACCACCCACGATATGGAGGATATCGCCGCCCTGTGCCCCCGGGTGATGGTGCTGGGCCACGGCAGCAAATTGTTCGACGGCCGCCTGCCCGATCTGCTGGCCCGCTATGATACCCAGCGGGTGATTACCGTGCAGTATGACGGCGACGCTCCCCTGCCGCCGCTGCCCGCCGGGTGCGTATGCGCGCGGGAAGGCGCGGGCTATCACATCGTGTATTCCACCCAGGCGGTGCCCACCGCCCAGGTGCTTTCCCTGCTGCAGGGCGCCGGGCCCATCCGGGAATTGACCGCCCAGCCACAAAACATCGATCACCTGATCGCCGCCATGTACCGGGAGATGGATCTATGAAGCTGAACGCCTATTTTTCCGCCTTCCGCATGCGCTGGAAAATGGAATGGCAATACCGGGGCGCCGCCATCGGCGGGCTCCTGTGCCAAATGTTTTTCGGGCTGATCCTGGTGGCGCTTTACCGGGTGCTGTACGCCGGCGCGCCGCAGGACAGGCCCCTTGCTTCCGTGGTCACCTACGTGTGGCTGCAGCAGGCCTTTTTCCGCATGCTCACCGCCGCCGACAGCGACCTGACCGACAAGATCCGCACCGGAGACATCGCCTACGATCTATGCCGCCCGCTGCACCTGTACGGCTATTATTACGTGCGCGTGATGGCGCAGAAAATGCTGGGCAGCCTGATGCGGGGCGTGCCCATGCTGACGATCGCCGCCCTGCTGCCGGCGGGCTGGGGCATGGCCGCCCCCGCCTCCCCCGGGGGGCTGGTCCTGGCGCTGCTGGGGCTGGGGCTGGGCCTGCTGTGCATGTGCGCCATTGAAAACATCACCGTGGGCCTGACCATGCGCACCCTGGACCCCAAGGGCATCCAGGCCATGCTGAACCTGCTGATGATGATATTGGCCGGCAACATCCTGCCGCTGACGCTGTTCCCCGACCGGTGGCAGCGGGTGATCACCCTGCTGCCCTACGCCCAGATGCTGGATGCGCCCATCCGCCTGTACACCGGGGAATGGGCCCTGACCCAGGCCCCGCGGGTGCTGCTGACCCAGGCCGTTTGGGCGGTGATCCTGGCCGCCCTGGGGATGAGCCTGTGGCGGCAAAACCAAAAACGCCTGATCGTGCAGGGAGGATAAACCGTGGATACCGTCAAATTATATCTTCGTTCCATGGCCATGCTGCTGAAAAGCCAAATGCAGTATCCCGCCTCCTTCGTGATGCAGACCATCGCCCAATTGGTAATGGAGGGCGGGGAATTCCTGGCGGTGATCCTGATCGTGGATCGGTTCGGGCATTTGAACCAGTGGACGCCCGGCAATCTGTTTTTCTTTTTCGGCATGATGTCGGTCACCTTTTACCTGACCGAGTGCTTCGGCCGGGGCGTCACCGGGGCCTTCTCGTCGATGGTGCGCATGGGCCAGCTGGACACGCTGCTCCTTCGCCCCCGGGGCGTGCTGACCCAGGTGCTGTGCAGCGCCATCGATCCCCGGCGGATCACCTGCATCGCCGTGGGCGTGGCTGCGCTGACCCTGGGCAGCCGCCAATCCCAGGTGGTATGGACGGTGCCGAAGGCCCTCCTCCTGCTGGAAAGCATCCTGATGGGCGGGCTGATGATCCTGGGCCTGTTTTTGCTGGAAGCCATTTTCAGCATCTACAGCGTGAAATCGGTGGAGGCGGTCAACGCCATCACCTACGGCGGCCGCAGCGCCTGCCAGTACCCAATCGACGTCTACCCCCGCCCCCTGCGGGTGCTGTTTACCGTGGTGGCCCCCTTCGCCCTGACGCTGCACGCCCCCGCCGCCTACATCCTGGGTAAGCCCCTGCACGGCTGGCCGGGCTGGGCCGCTTTCGTATCCCCGCTGAGCGGGGCGGTCACCTTTCTGCTGATGTATTGCTTCTTCACCCGCGCCTTGCGCCATTACCGTTCCACAGGGAGCTGAGCCTATGCCCGCCATCACCACCCAGGGAATCGTGCTGCGCCACGCCGATTATCGGGAGCACGACCGGATGCTGACCCTCCTGTCCCCCACCATGGGCCGCGTGGAGGCCCTGTGCCGGGGCTGCAAGCGCCCCCAAAGCCCCCTGTTGTCCGCCAGCGAATGGTTCGCCCTGGGGGAATACGTGCTCTACACCGGGAAGGGCCGCATGACCGTCACATCCTGCCATGTGACGGAAACCTTTTATCCCCTGCGCACGGATTACGACCGCTTGAAATACGCCACTTACCTGCTGGCCATTGCCGAAGCCGCGACCCAGCCCAACGAGCGGGCGGTGGAGCTGTTCACCCTGCTGGCCCGTTCCCTGTCGCGGCTGGCGTACACGGGAAAGGATCCCCGGGCCGTATCCGCGGCTTTCCTGCTGCATTTTTCCGCCATCAGCGGCTACCGCCCCCGGCTGAGCCACTGCGTGCGCTGCGGCAAGCCGGTGCCCGATGAAGCCATCCGCCTGATGGACGTAGAAAACGGCGGCCTGCTGTGCTCCGCCTGCGCCGAGGGCACGACCGCCGCCCAGTCGGTATCCCCCGGCCAGGTGCGCTGGATGCGAGATGTGCTGCAAAACGGCATCGACAAAACCACCCTGCCGGACGCCGACGCCCCCGGGGCCCTGCTGTCGGATTACGTGGAGCCCCGCCTGGAAAAAAAGCTGCGCCGGGACGGGCTGTGGAAATAACGCAAAAAAGCCGATATTGTACCACCGCTTTTAGCAAATCATGCGCAAAGCAACGCGATAAAAAGGCGTCAAACGCCTTCATCCACGTAGGGGCGGATATCATCCGCCCGATGAAATTTGTTGATATCACGATCCTTTCCGGCGTTTCTTCCGGCATCGCTTTTTCGGGCGAATGGTATCCGCCCCTACGGCGCGAGAATCAGCTTGATCGTATAAAACCATTTGTCCTATATTCAATCAGCTTTTTCGTGGCGGCCTGAATCGCCTTGACTTCCGAAAACCCCGTTGATATAATATTCCTATCTACAAAGGAGGCGATCCCATGAAACGATGGTTTTCTGTTCTTCTGATCGGCATCACGCTTTTCCTGATGGTCGGAGGCGCGTCAGCCCAGGCAGCCTCCACGAAGAAATTCGATCATACCGTCCTCAAGAACCTGAATGGATATGAATACGATAAATTCGATAAAACCTGGACCTACTACCAGGTGTACGATCAAAAATACAGCGACGCCAACGTGTATATCGGCATTCAAATGGAAGGCGATAAAGACGGGATCTCCTACGCGCCCATGCTGTATGTAAAAATCGTCGATCCCTTTACCGGCAAGCCCCTGCACACGGTGAAGGCCCTGGATATCCTGATCGACGACACCGTGTATTCATACAAAAAGATGCTGGAAGGAGACACCAGCTCTTCCGTTCTCCTGGGCAGGGACGGGCGGAACCTGGTCAAAGCCATCGCCAACAGCAAAAGCAATATCGACGTGAAAATCACGCTTGATTATTATTCGCTCACCTTGGAAATGACCCACAAAAAGCTCACCGAAAACCTGATCGCCATTTCAAAAAAGCTGATTCATTTCAAGGTGTGGGATTACCTGAACTACGATACCGTGGATTTCTTTGAAGCCCTCTATCCGCTGATCACGGATTGACCGGGAAAAACGTATCGCCGGGCTGGCGCGAATGCTCGCATCGCTTCGCGTCAGCCCGGTTTTTATATCAGCCGCTCCACCATCGGTTTGCCGCCCGGGGTCCGGGTCACCCGGTAAAAGCCGATCAGGTTGCCGGGCCGGGTGCGCTGGTACACATCCAGCACGCTCTGGGTATCCCGCAGTTCAAAGCGGACGCTGAGCCCGCAGCCCACCGCCACATCCTTGGGCGTGGAAATGACCTGGGATCGAATGCCCGCCCGGTTCAGTGCGCTGTCAAACCGCATCACCTGCTGGCGGGAACGAAAGGCGGCGATTCCGAATATTTCCTGCATGGTCATGCTTCTCCTCCCTTCCTCATACATTGTATGGCAAAGGGCCCATACCGGTGCAGGGAGGAAACGGCATGATTTATCTGGATAACGCGGCCACCAGCTTTCCCAAGCCCCCGGAGGTGATCCAGGCGGTGCGGGACACATTGGAAACCATCGGGGGCAACCCGGGGCGGTCGGGCCACGCGGGGGCGGTGGCGGGCGGCAAAATCATGGAGCGCTGCCGGGAAAAAGCGGCGGAATACCTGGGCGTTGAGCGGCCCGAGCAGGTGATTTTCTGCCTGAACTGCACGGATGCCCTGAATATGGCCATCCGGGGCACCCTGCACGAGGGGGACGAGGTGATCGTATCCCACGGGGAGCACAACGCCGTGATGCGGCCCCTGATGGGCTACCACGACGCGGGGAAAATCACCCTGCGCATCCTGCCGCCCGACGAAAACGGCCTCCTGTCCCCCGACGCGGTGCGGGAGGCCATCACAGGCAAAACGGCGCTGTGCGTGCTGTGCCACGCCAGCAATGTGACCGGCGTCATCCAGCCCGCCCGGCAGATCGCCGCGGCCTGCCACAGCCTGGGCGTGCCCCTGCTGCTGGACGCCGCCCAGACCGCCGGAACGGAGGATATCGCCGCCGTGGGGGCCGATATGATCGCCCTGCCGGGCCACAAGGGGCTGCTGGGCCCCATGGGCACGGGCCTGCTTTGCCTGCGCCATGGCATGTTGCCCCGTCCCCTGCGGGAGGGCGGCACGGGCTCCGCCTCCGACAGCCTGCGCCAGCCCGCCATGCTGCCGGATCGTTTGGAAAGCGGCACCGCCAATTTGCCGGGCATCGCCGGGCTGGAAGCGGGCATCGATTTCGTGTCCCGCCACGGCGGCGCCATCCGGGAATACGAGCACGCCCTGGCCCGACGTCTGCGCGAAGGGCTGCAAAACATCCCGCGCGTCATGGTATACGGGGCGGAACAGGCCCCCCGCACGGCGGTGGTCAGCTTCAACCTGCCGGGCATGGACAGCGGGGAGGCTGCCGACGCCCTGGCCCGGCAGCAGATCGCCCTGCGGGGCGGACTGCACTGCGCCCCGTCGATCCACGCCTGGCTGGGCACCACCCAAACCGGGGCCGTGCGGGCCAGCCTGGGGCCTTTCAACACCGAAAAGGATGTGGATGCCCTGCTGCTGGCCGCGCAGAAAATCAGCCGGGGAGAAAATGAATAAAACGATTTGGGTGGGGCATCCTGTACGCAGAACGATGAAGGAGGAATGCCCCATGCCGAATCCCGCCAGCCAGCGCCGTTTGTGGGACGCCTTTGCCGCCGAATGCGCCGCGTACATGAAATACACCTTTTACGCCCAGGCCGCCCGGCAGGAGGGCCTGCAGCAGATCGCCGATATTTTCGATGAGACCGCCAAGAACGAGGAGGCCCACGCCCGGCTGTGGTTCCTGGCCCTGGGTCAATTGGGCGACACCCTGAGCAATTTGAAGGCTGCCGCTGCCGGCGAGCACCTGGAATGGACCGAGCAATACAAGCAGTGCGCCGCCGACGCGAAGCGGGATGGGGACGAAAAGCTGCAAAAGCAATTCGAGGGAGTGGCGGCCATCGAGGCCTCCCATGAGGATCGATTCCGCGCCCTGATCGGCCACATCGAAAATGGCACCCTGTTTTGCCGCCCGGAGCAGAACAACACCTGGCGGTGCCGCTTCTGCGGCCATTTGCAAAGCGGCGACCGCGCCCCGGACGTCTGCCCGGTGTGCGACCACCCGCAAAGCTTCTTCGAGCTGAATGCAACGAATATTTAAGCCTCTGCAGAAGCAAATCCCCATGCCGGTTTTACCCGACATGGGGTTTTGTCATGATGTAGGTTCAGCAGATCAGGCGCTTACAGTTTTTTACGCTCAGCTGGGCCTGCTTGCCGTTGATATCCCAATCCTGGGTGAAAGCGCCTTCGGGCGCGGCGGCGCAGGCGATTTCCTTCGCCAGCACGCCCTGGCTGATCATGGCCTGATAAGCCTGCACGGCGGCCACCACCGCTTCGTCGCCCTGGCAAGTGACGGAAATGCGGTCGGTCACATCGAAGCCCGCGTCCTTGCGCATGGACTGCAGCTTACTGATCACCTCGCGGGCATAGCCCTCCTGGATCAGCGCGTCGGTCAGGGTGGTATCCAGCACCACGGTCAGCTTCCCTTCCACCTGGGAGGTGAAGCCCGCCTTCTTCACGGCCTCCACCAGCACGTCCTCCTTGTTCAGGATGATCTCCGTGCCGTCCATGGTCAGGGTGACGGTTTCGCCCCGTTCAAAGGCAGCCACCACCTCGCTGCCGTTCAGCTTCTGCATTTCGCCCCGCATCCGGCCCAGGAACTTGCCGTACCGAGATTTGAGGGTCATGAAATTGGGCTTCAGGTCGTAATTGACGAATTCACTGGCGTCCTGAATGAAGTGCACGTTCTTTACGTTCAATTCATCCTCCACCAGGCTGCGGTAGGCCTCGCCAAATTCCGCGCCGGACACATACAGGTTGTTCAGCGGCTGGCGCACCTTCATGTTGCTCAGCTGCCGGCAGGAGCGGCCCAACTGCACCACCGTTTCCACCGCCGCCATCTGGCGCTCGGCTTCCTCATCGATCAAGCTTTCATCGCACACCGGGAAATCGGTCAGGTGCACCGATTCGGGGGCGGCGGCATCCACCGTGCGCACGATGTTCTGGTAAATGCTTTCCGCCATAAAGGGCATATACGGCGCGATCAACCGCGTCAACGCCTCCAGCACGGTGTACAGCGTCATGAACGCCGCTTCTTTATCCTCGGCCATGCCCTTGCCCCAGAACCGGTCGCGGCCCAGGCGCACGTACCAATTGGACAATTCATCCACAAAATCGCTGATCTTCCGGGTGGATTCGGTGATCCGGTAGGCGGACAGATCCTCATCCACGCCCCGGATCACGGTGTTCAGCCGGCTGAGCACCCAGCGGTCCATCAGCGTCAATTTGCAATCCTTCAGGCTGTGCTTCGTGGGGTCGAACTGATCGATATCGGCGTACAGCACATAGAAGTAGTAGGTGTTCCACAGGGTGGTCATGAATTTCCGGGGACCTTCATTCAGCGCGTCCTCATGGAAGCGGCAGGGCAGCCAGGGGGCGGAGGCGGAATAGAAGAACCAGCGGATGGCGTCGGCCCCCTGCTTTTCCAGCACCGCCTTGGGATCCACCACGTTGCCCAGGTGCTTGCTCATTTTCCGGCCGTCCTTATCCTGCACGTGGCCCATCACCACGCAGTTTTCAAAGGGAGCGCGGCCGAAGATCAGCGTCGATATGGCCAGCAGGGTGTAGAACCAGCCTCGCGTCTGGTCGATAGCCTCGGAAATGAAATTAGCGGGGAAGCGCTTTTCAAAGATCTCCTTGTTTTCGAAGGGATAGTGCCACTGGGCGAAGGGCATGGAGCCGGAATCATACCAACAGTCGATGACCTCCTTGACCCGCTTCATGGGCTTGCCGCAGTGGGGGCAGGTGATCTTCACTTCGTCGATATAGGGCCGGTGCAGCTCGGGCAGGTTCACCTCGCCGATGGCCATATCCAGCAGCTCCTTCTTGCTGCCGATCACGTGCATGTGCCCCTCTTCGCACTGCCAGATGGGCAGCGGCGTGCCCCAGTAGCGCTCCCGGGAAAGGCCCCAATCCACCACGTTCTCCAGGAAATTGCCCATGCGGCCTTCCTTGATGTTGTCGGGGTACCAGTTGACGGAGCGGTTGTTGGCCACCAATTCGTCCCGCAGGGCGGTCATTTTGATGAACCAGGTGGGGCGGGCGTAATACAGCAGGGGCGTATCGCAGCGCCAGCAGAAGGGGTATTCATGCTCGTACAGCGCTTTTTTCAGCAGCAGCCCCCGGGCCTTCAGGTCCTCCATGATGGGCTTGTCGGCGTCCTTGACGAACACGCCCGCCCAGGGAGTATCCTCCACGAACCGGCCCTGGGTGTTCACCAGCTGCACGAAGGGCAGCCCGTAATTCCGGCCCACCCGGGCGTCGTCCTCGCCGAAGGCCGGAGCGATGTGCACAACGCCGGTACCGTCAGTCAGGGTAACGTAATCGTCGCAGACCACATACCACGCCTTTTCCTTGGGCGGGTTCGCCATGGGGAACAGGGGCTCGTATTCCATGTATTCCAGTTCTTTTCCCGGGAAGGTGCGCAGGATGCGGATATCCTTCTGATCCTCTTCGCTGAAAACGGACGGGATCAGGGCCTTGGCCATGATGTTCTTTGCGCCGCCCAGTTCAAATTCGCAGTATTCCTCCTTGGCGTTGACGCACAGGGCCACGTTGGAGGGCAGGGTCCAGGGCGTGGTGGTCCAGGCCAGGATGTAGGTCATTCCCTCCGCGCCCTTCACCTTGAATTTGGCGAAGGCGGAATATTCCTTCACGTTCTTGTAGCCCTGGGCCACCTCGTGGCTGCTCAGGGCGGTGCCGCAGCGGGGGCAGTAGGGCACAATTTTGTGGCCCTGGTAGATCAGGCCTTTTTCGGCGATGGTTTTCAGGCTCCACCATTCGGATTCGATGTAATCGTCGTGGTAGGTCACGTAGGGGTGCTTCATATCCACCCAAAAGCCCACCCGGTCGCTCATTTCTTCCCATTCGTGCAGGTATTTCCACACGGATTTTTTGCATTCCTGAATGAAGGGCTCGATGCCATACTGCTCGATCTGGGGCTTACCATCCAGACCCAGCTTCTTTTCCACTTCCAATTCCACCGGCAGGCCGTGGGTATCCCACCCGGCCTTGCGCAGCACGTTCTGCCCCTTCATGGTGTGGTACCGGGGAATCAGATCCTTGATGGCCCGGGTTTCCACGTGGCCGATGTGGGGCATGCCGTTGGCGGTGGGAGGGCCGTCGAAGAAGGTGAAGGTTTCCGGGGCGTCGTCCCGGGCGTGGAAGGATTTTTCCACGATGCCGTTTTCCTTCCAGAACTGGATCACGTCCAATTCCCGGGCGGCGAAGTTCATGTCGGTGGTTACTTTTTTATACATTGCCTCTCCTCCTCTTGATAAAAGAAAACGCCCGTCTCAATTTGCATTGGGACGGACGTGTGATCGCGCCGCGGTACCACCCAACTTGACGCTTGTCTGATGAAAGCGCCCAGCTTTTGCCATCCTCTATCGCAGATGAAGCGTCCGCCCTTCGGCGGAAGGCTCCAAAGTGATCCGGCGCCGCGCTGCCCGCCAGGCTTCCACCTGCCCCCGGCTCTCTTGACGGCATTGACGCGGGCCCGTCTTTTTCATCGCCCGAACGGCCTCTATTATACCGGAAACCGGCCTTTTTGTAAAGCCCCGCGGGCCGGGAAAACGCGGTTTTTCTGCTTCCTTTCCCCGCTTCCGCCCCTTTGTGCTTTTCGGTGGAAATATTTGCAGGCAGATCATTGCTTTTTTTGATAGCATGCACTATAATGGGCCCGCGCCGGGCAGCCAAAGGCATTCTTGCCGGCGCGGAGGAAATATGAGCAGAGTAGAAGCCATCGAACAATACAACAACGCCCTTCGTCAGGGCAGAAAATACTACAGCGCCTGCGTCGCCAAGGGGCAGTACCCCTACCCGCAGGTATTGGATGAACTGCTCAACGGCGCGGAAACCAGCGGCACGGCAAAGCTGGGCCTGGTGGACGTGCCCATGAAGCTGATCGTGGGCACCTGGACCGACGGGCGCAAGGCCGCCTTTGCCGGCAATTTCATGCCCCTGCTGGATATCGACACCGAATTCGGCAGCAAATGGGTGTCCCTGTGCGAGGCCCATCTGGGCGAAGAAGGCATCACCGATCCCATCACCTGCTTCGAATACCTGGGGAAATTTTACGTGCAGGAGGGCCACAAGCGGGTCAGCGTGCTGAAAAGCTACGACGCCCCCAGCATCCCCGCCATCGTGACCCGGGTGATCCCCGCCCCGTCGGAGGAGAAGGAGATCCAAATCTACTACGAATTCATGCGGTTTTACAAAGCCAGCAAGCTGTATACCGTATCCTTTTCCCAATTGGGCAGCTATGCCAAGCTGCAGGCCGCCCTGGGCTTCGCCCCCGACCAGGAATGGCCCGAGGATGCCCGCCGGGGCTTCAGCAACGATTTCCGGCGTTTTTCCAATGCCTTCCATCAATTGAACGGGGAGCGCCTGCCCCTGACCACCGGGGACGCCCTGCTTGCCTACCTGGAAATGCACCCCTTCTGCGATCTGCGCAAGAGCACCGATGAAGAGATCCGGCAAAGCCTGGCTTCCCTGTGGCCCGATATCCGGCTGCAGGCCAAGGGCGAGCCCATTTCCGTCAGCACCGAGCCCGAGGAAAAGGAAAAGGGCCTGCTGAACCGCATCCTGGGCACCCCCAAGCCCCACGTGGCTTTCATTTACGATTTCGATCCCCAGAAGAGCGCCTGGGCCGCCGCCCACGAGCATGGGCAGAAATATCTGGAGGAAAAGCTGGGCAAGCAGATCCAGGTCAGCGCGTACCTGTGCGACGCCAACGCCTACGACACCATGGAGCAAGCCATCCAGCAGGGGGCCAACGTGCTGTTCGCCACCACCCCCACCCTGATCGACGCCTGCCGCCGCATCGCCGCCAAATACAAAAACGTGGCGGTGTTCAACTGCTCCCTGTCCATGCCCTACGCCGGCGTGCGGGGCTATTACTGCCGCATTTACGAGGGCAAATTCATCACCGGCGCCATCGCCGGGGCCATGGCCAAGGATGACCGCATCGGCTACGTGGCCAACTACCCCATCATGGGCGTGACCGCCGCCATCAACGCCTTCGCCCTGGGCGCCCGCATGACCAACCCCCGGGCCAGGGTGTTCCTGAAATGGAGCTGCCTGCCCGGCAACCCGGTAACGGATTTTACCAACCAGGATATCACCGTCATTTCCAACCGGGATGAGGATGGGGCCCGCCCCTTCCTGGCCTGGGGCATGGGCACCTACCAGGTGAACCCCGGCGGGGCGCTGCAGCCGCTGGCCTCCTCCCGCTGGGATTGGGGCCGCTTCTACGAAAAAGCGGTGCAATCCATCATCAACGGCGGCATCGAAGCCGTGCGGGACAGCCAGCACGCCGTCAACGACTGGTGGGGCATCAGCACCGGCGTGGTTGACGTGGATATGGACGACCGCCTGCCCGCCGGCGTGAAGCAATTGGCCATGATCCTCAAGGGCGGCATCGCCACCGAGGATATCGACCCCTTCCTCTGCCCCATCTGGGATCAGAGCGGCGCCATGATCAGCGATGGTAGCCGCCGCTTCACCCTGGAGGAGCGCATGCGCATGGATTGGCTGTGCAGCAACGTAGAGGGCAGCATTCCCGCCTTCGATGAATTGATCCCCCAATCGCAGAACCTGGTGCGGCTGCTGGGCATTTACCGGCAATCCATCCCCCCCAAGACGGAGGAAGCTGCCCTATGAAGATCCTGCTGATCGCCGATGAGGAAAGCCCCTACCTGTGGGATTATTACCAGCCGGGCAGGCTGAAGGATATCGATATCATCCTCTCCTGCGGAGACCTGAAGCAGGAGTACCTGGAATTCCTGGTGACCATGGGCAACAAGCCCCTATACTACGTGCACGGCAACCACGATAAGGGATATGTGAATTTCCCGCCGGAGGGCTGCGAATGCCTGGATGATCAATTGATCACCGTCAACGGCCTGCGCATCCTGGGCCTGGGGGGCTGCTACCGGTACAACCCGGGGCCCTTCCAATACACCGACAAGGAAATGCAGCAGCGCATCAAGCGCCTGCGCTATAAGCTGTGGAAGGCCGGCGGCGTGGATATCGTGATCACCCACGCCCCGCCCCAGGGCTACGGCGACGCGCCGGACAACGCCCACAAGGGCTTCGCTTCCTTCCTGCCGCTGATGGACAAGTATCACCCCAAATATCTGTTTCACGGTCACGTGCACCCCAGCTACGGCTACAATCTGCCCCGCTCCATCCCATACGGCGAAACCACCGTGTACAACGCCGTGGGCTGGCATGTCATCGATATTGATCCCCCTGCCCTCGCCCCGAAAAAAGGGCTGTTTTCCCGGCATCGGTAATCAGCAATCCATACAGGTTGTCGAAAAAGTATTTTTGACAACCTGCGAATCAAAGCGGAATCAGGATTCCGCTTTGATTCGGAACATCCATTTCCTGCAAAAATGGGTTTTCGACCTCCAAGGAGGCCAAAAACCCGATTTTCGCGGTCGGAAATGGATAGCGGAAGCGGCTTTCAGCCGCTCCTCGGCGACGTACACGCCGCCGCCTGCGGAATAAAATCGAAGGGACTGCGGTCCCTTCGATGCATCCTGGGTTTTTCGACAGTCTGAGGCGCTGCTGTGACAGCGTCTTTTTTTGTTCGGAGCGAAATAATCCATTCCGCTTTGATTCGCGGGCTTCGCAGCATGCGTCACTGGTAGATCCTTCCCAGGGTGGTGTTATCCACGCCCCGGTTCTGCAGCGCGGGCACGGGGCTGGGAGCGGTTTCGGCCCGGTAATCCTTGCCGTTCTGCCGGATGGCCTCCCGGATCACCCGATGGCTGGGCACCTGATCCACCTGATCGTTGATCATTTTCTGGTACACGAAGAAATCGTAATCCTTGGGCAGCATGTTCACGGGCTTGAAGATTTCCTTTTCGGCGGTGAAATCGGCCATGTTCAGGGCGGAGCGCACATGGGCGATGTTGGGCACGAACCGAAGAGGAGCGGGGAATTCGCCGCCGGGGATAACCTGCTGCCAATCCTTCTTTTCGTAGGTTTTCAGCAGCTCCGCCGCCTTGTGCAAATGGGCCACCTCCATCAGGAAGAACCGCTCCCAGATCCCGCGAATGGCGGCGTCGGTTTCATCCTGCATGCAGGAATAATACAGATACGCCTCCACATACTCGTGCATCAGCTGGCCCTCCAGCCAGGTAGCGCTGGGGTCCAATAAGCTGCCGTACTGGGTGACGTGCTGCTCCTCGATCATGCCGATTTCCTGATACAGCTTCCGTCCCAGATCGGAGGTATAAAAGGCGCACACGTTCATGTAATAATTCATGGTCTGCTGCTCGGCGGCGGTGATGATATTCACCGCCATTTTGTCAAACAGGGCGGCGTCCTTCTTCCCCGGCGCGCACAAGGCGTCCATGGGGCAGCGGTGCTCCGAAATGGTGGGCCGGCCGGGCATGATTTCGGTGTAATCCCCCACCAGCTTTTCGGCGTAAATACCGTGCTCCATTTCCAGCAGGTCGGCATAGCGGTACAGGTGGTCAAAATCCTCCAGCAGGGCAAAATCCAGGGCGGATTTGACGTTGGGGCAGGTGACCCGCTGGGCCAGGATGGCGGTCAGATCCACCGCCAATTGCTCATAGCCGATGGTGTGCTCCAGCACCGTTTCATCGATGGGCTTCAGGCAGGCGATCTTTTTCTGCTGCTGCTGTTCCTGCCGGCGCATCATGGCCAATTCCCGCCGCAGGTCGTTGTTCATTTCATGGCGGTGAAAGGCGTGGGAATACTTCACCGCCTCATACTCCGTACCGTTCATCAAAATCACCCGCACCCGGGTGTAGGGATCGATCTCCTGCTTCACGTAGGAGGCGGGATACAACTGCTGCCAATTCATAAAGCTGTCGGTCATTTTTTCAGGGGTCAGTTGAAATGGATTCATGCGCGTTCCTCCCTGTTATGGATTTCCCTATCATTGTTCCGCAGGAAGGAAAAAGTATGCGGTTTCCGGCCAAAAGCTTGAAAGAAAACCCCAGCCGGCGCTGAACCGGTTGGGGCATGCTGAATTTCGATCGTGTTACTTTTTGGGCTTCGCGGTGGGCTTAGCCGTGGGTTTTTTGGTGACGGTAGGCTTTGCCTTGGCGGTGGGCTTGGGGGTCGCCGTCGGGGCGGGGGCCGCCTTGCCCTTGTTGACCTCCCCGTACAGGGTGGTCAGGGTCTGCTTATCGGCATTGCCGGTCTGGCTCATTTTCCGGGCCTTCTGATACGCCTTCACCGCGTCCCGGGTGCCTTCCCTGTACTGGCCGGTCACGGTGCCGGGATAGAAGCCCAATTCCTTCAATTTCATCTGCAGCCAATACACGTCCTCCCCCTCGCTGCCCACCTTCAAGGCCCGGGCGGCGGAGGCGGGGGCCTTCGTGCCATCGTAATCGGGGAAGGCCGTGGGGGCGGGGGTGGTGTTGGGCAGCATGCTGTTTTTGTTCAGTTCGCCGGGCTGGATGGCGTAGCGCAGCTCGGGGTCCAGGGCGGCGTCATCGTGGATCCACACCTTCATATCCTCCTTGGCGTGGTCGTAGATCCATTTGGCGTCGGCCACCGTCAGGCGGATGCAGCCGTGGGAACCCCGCTTGCCCAGCCCCGTCAGGGAGGATACCTTCAGCGTGTTCGGGTCGCTGGCATCGGAATACAGCACGCTGTGGAAGGCGATTTCGCTGGTGATGCGCGTCCACCACCGGGCTTCGCCGCCGCCCCAGGTGGGGAACCGGCAATAGGCGGCCCGGCGGCCGGTCAGGGTGAAGGTGCCCAGGGGGGAGGGATATTTCGTGGTACCGGTAGCGCACAGGAAGCAGCGGTCCAGATCGGTGTAGCCGGCGTCGTCAGTGTTGTATTTCCACACCTTCACCACCTGGTTGGCCACGTCCACTTCAAAGAAATACAGGGGCGGCAGGGCGTCCCGGGTCTCGTCGCCAATGCCCCGCACGTCGGGGTTGTTGAACAGCATTTCCCACGTATCGGAATCCACCGTGCCGGTGGCCTTCAGGCCGTTCTTTTTTTGGAAATCCTCCACGGCGGCCTGGGTGGCCTTGTAAAAGCCGTCGGTGATCTTGGGATAGGTGAAGAAGCCCAGATCCTTCAGGCGCTGCTGCACCTTCTGCACATCCTTACCGGTGGAGCCGTATTTCAGGGTCTTGCCAAATTCCTGCCGGGGCCCCGGGGTGGGCGATGCGGTGCGCGCCGGGGTGGGCGACGGTACGGGCGACGGGGTAGGCGTGGGCCGCACCGACAGGGAATACAATTTCTCCTGGGTCTTTACATCGGCCACGCCGGAGGCTTCGATGCTGCACGCGCTTTGAAACGCCTTGACGGCCTTGGCGGTACCATCCTGGTAATTGCCGGTCACGTTGCCGGAATAATAGCCCAGCTCCTTCAGCTTTTCCTGCAGCAGCTTCACTTCTTCGCCCTTGCTGTTGATGGTCAGGGGGCGATAGCATTCGCCGTAGATGATCGCCAGGGTCTTTTCATCGGCCTCGCCGGTTTCCGGCAGGCCATAGGCATTCTGCACCGCCTTCACCGCGGCCACGGTGGCGTCGGTATACGCATTGCGGCCGGGGGCGTCGGAATAATTCAGCTGGCGCAGGCGGGTATTCAATTCCATCACCGCGTCGCCGGTATCGCCGCTTTTCAGCGTTTCCTGGGCGAGGGCCGGGGTCAGGGCCGCCGTCGTCAGCGCCAGGGCCAGCAGCAGGATCGTCAAACGCTTCATCATCATCAGCACCTCTGCATCGATCAAAGTATCATAGAAAAATAGTATGCGCTCAGGCGCGGCAAAATCAACCGGAAATGTTTGCCTGATCCATTTCCTTTGCCAATTGCTGGCCCATGATCACGCCCATCACCGAGGCCATCATCAGCCCCCGGGTCCAGCCGCTGGAATCGCCCAGGCAGTGCAGGCCAACGATGTTGGTGCGCAGGGTTTCATCCATTTTGATCCGGTTGGAATAAAATTTCAATTCCGGACTGTACAGCAGCGTTTCCGATCCCGCGAAGCCCGGCACCACCTCGTCCATGGCCTGCATGAAATGGATGATATTGGTCATGGCCCGGTAGGGCATGGCAGCGGTGATATCCCCCGCCACGGCGTCGGGCAGCGTGGGCCGCACGTTGGAGCGGATCAATTCCTTCTGCCAGGTGCGCTTCCCATCCAGGATGTCGCCGAACCGCTGCACCATGATGCGGCCGTCCCCCAGCATGTTGGTCAATTCCCCCACCTTTTGGGCGTAAGCGATGGGCTGGTTGAAGGGATGGGTGAAATTGTGGCTGCACAGGATGGCCAGGTTGGTATTCTCCGTTTTCAGTTCCTTGTAGGAATGGCCGTTCACCACCGCCAGGTTGTTATCGTAATTTTCCTGGCTCACGAACCCGCCCGGGTTCTGGCAGAAGGTGCGCACCTTGTCCTTGAACGGCTTGGGATAGCCCACCAGCTTGCTTTCATACAGCACCCGGTTCACCGTTTCCATCACTTCATTGCGCACCTCGACCCGCACGCCGATATCCACCGTGCCGGGCTGATGGGCGATGCCGTGCTCCTCGCACAGCTTTTCCAGCCAATCGGCGCCCCGGCGGCCGGTGGCCACCACGGTGTGGGCGGCGCGGATCTCCGTTTGCGATCCGTTCTTTTCCACGGCTACACCCACGCAGGTTTGCCCCTGCAGAAGCAGATTCACGCAGTTATAGCCAAACAGGATCTCCACCCCGTGCTCCATCAGGTATTTTTCGATCTCGCCGTAGAGGATCTGGGCCTTTTCGGTGCCCAGGTGGCGGATAGGGCAATCCACCAGCTTCAGCCCCGCCCGGATGGCCCGCAGCCGGATCTTTTTGATCTCCTCGCTCTGGCCGACGCCCTCCACGTGGGTATCCGCCCCGAAGGACAGATAAATCTGATCGGTATAATCGATCATTTTCTGGGCGTAATCCTCCCCGATCAGGCTGGGCAGTTGGCCGCCCACCTCATAGCTGAGGCTCAGTTTGCCATCGGAAAACGCGCCGGCCCCGGAAAAGCCGGTGGTGATATGGCAATAGGGCTTGCAATTCATGCATTCCCCCGTTTTCACCTTTGGGCAGTGGCGCTTTTCGATGGCCGCGCCTTTTTCCACGATCACGATGTGCTGCCGACTGCCCTGGCGAAGCATTTCCAGCGCGGTAAAAATGCCCGCCGGGCCCGCGCCGATGATCAATACGTCCGTTTGCATCTTATTCTCCGTTCACACGAAAATCAGGGCATGTACGCCCACTGTTATTAAACAATACGAAGGCGATTTTGTCAACTATTTATAAAGAAAATGTTACAAATTATTTTCTATTTTTTGTCAAATAAAAAAAGCCCCGGGATCTGGATGGATCCCGAGGCGCAAAACTGTCGAAAAACCCAAGATGCATCGAAGGGGCCGCCCGGCAAGCCGCCCGGGGCCTTCCGGCCCGGCCTCCGCTGAAAATATGCCAAAAGCTCACACTCCATAAAACAGTATTGAGCTAAAATTTGGGGAAAAAGCATCTGTTAGGGATTGGTCACAAGATCAAGGGGCTGTTGCACAAGCATCAAAAAAGTATCAGTTGAAGGAAGTTAGGAAAATCAATGGCTCTGTAAAATGGCAGAAGGAGAAAAGAGCCTAAATCGCCCTAATAAACCCAATATTGATTTGCTGATTTTCTGAAAACCTGACTTTTTCTGTTGCACATCTTTTAAAAAGGGCTGTTGCGATGCGATTTCTGCATCTGCAACAGCCCCTTTTGGTCACAATTTGTCGGTCACAAAAAAATATGACAAATAAACTATTGACAAAGAAAACTCTGCATGTTATTCTATAAGAGAACGAGAGAAGCTCTTGGCTGGTAGCGCCAACTACCATCCAAGAGCCCCCGCTGAGACAACCAGTGTTCTCGCTTGGTAGGATACCAAAAAAACTGAGTTTTGTCAACGTGGGACGCAACGTTCAGAAAGGAGAACGTGCCATGAGGTTCTACGTTAACACGCAAGCGCAGGCTAACGGTGATCATGAGGTTCATAGGGAAACTTGCTTCAGGCTTCCTGCACCCGCCAATTGTCTTTATTTGGGCGATTATTCGTCTTCAGAGAGCGCTTTGCAGGCAGCTCGCCGGTATTACCGGAAGGCAGATGGCTGCTATTACTGCTGTCCTGAGATTCACCATTCCTGACCGACTGCCGGCCCGCCCGTCTTTAGCGGGCGGGCTGCATTTTTGAGGATAATTATGAACTATAAACTTAGTTCACTTGCAGATATACATAGCGGAGTAGTATTAAGCCGTAAGGAAGCTCCACCCAGCTTTCCTTCTGCTTTGTTTTATAAGCGCTTTACACTGCGCTCTTTTACTGAATCAGGAAACCTAATAGAACAAGAACTTGAACCATTTTGGGCGAGAGAACAAATTGAGCCCACCCTACTATCCCACCGGAACGATATATTAGTTCGATTATGTATGCCAATCAATCCTATTTTTATACAAAACGAGCCAGAGGGAGTAGTCATTCCTTCCCAAATAGCAGTCATTCGTGTTTTTGATAAATCAATAGTCCTGCCAGCATATTTAAGATGGTATTTATCTCAAAAAAGCATCTCAGATACATTGCAAGCAGCAGAACACGGCACAGCACAGCGGACAATAAAAGTCAAATCCATTATGGATCTCGGCATTATTGTTCCTTCGCTCAATCTTCAAAAACAGATTGCACAAATTGATACAGTCGGCAGGCAAAGAGAACAGCTTTATCAAGACCTGATTATCCAGGAACGAATTCAGACTGAGCAGGTTTTAGCAACACTTATGGGAGGAAAAGAGTATGACTGAAAAAACAACCAGACGGGACATTGAAAGCGCATTGATGCGTGGCGCAGATACGCTCCGTGACACAATAGACGCTGCAAACTACAAAGATTATGTTTTACCCATCATGTTTCTGAAATATCTTAGTGATTCCTATCGAGAAGAAGTAGAAAAGCTGGAGAAAGAGTATGAGGGCATTCGCCTTGAACGGCAAAAGCGTTACCTCCCTTTTACAGTAGCAGAAGGTTGCTCTTTTGAATCACTTTATCAACAGCGGTATGCTGGTGATATTGGTCAGCAGATCAATGTTGCCATGCGTCAAATTGAAACAGATAACAATCAGCAGTTGGCTGGTGTTCTCAGCATGGTAGATTATAACAGCGAAACATCTTTGGGAACACGAGATCACAAAAACGCACTTCTTCGAGATTTGCTTGAAGATTTTGTTACGCTTGATCTTCGTCATTCCCGGATTGAAGTGAAGGAGGGTCAAATTCCTGCAGATGTAATTGGCGACGCATACGAGTATATGATAGGTCAGTTTGCCAGCATGGCCGGAAAGAAAGCAGGCTCTTTCTATACGCCTGCTGCCGTTTCGGAAATCATGGCTCGAATCGTAGATGTTAAGCCAGGAGAACGTGTTTATGATCCAACTTGCGGATCTGGCTCGCTATTGATTAAAGCAGCAAAGCGCAGAAACGCCAAAGAGGTAGCTATCTATGGGCAGGAAGTAAATGGTTCTTCTGTCGCCATGGCAAAAATGAACATGTATATTCATGAAATTCGGGATGCCAAAATTGCCTGGGGCGATACACTGGCAAACCCACTTTTCAAAGACGCTGATGGAAATTTATTGCAATTTGATGCCGTTGTCGCCAATATGCCTTTTTCAAAGGATAAATGGGCTTCCGGCTTTAATCCTGGTGGAGAAGCCGTTGGTAAAGGTAAAAAAGAATTCAAGATGGAAGCGAATTTGGATAAATACCATCGCTTTGATTGGGGTGTGCCGCCGGCCAGCAAAGGTGGCTGGGCATTCTTGCTTCACATGATTGCCAGTATGTCGGTCAATGGAAGAGTCGCGGCAGTTGCCCCGCATGGCGTTTTATTCCGCGGAGCCGCAGAAGGTCGAATCCGTCAACGTGTCATTGATGAAAACCTGCTGGATGCAGTAATTGGTCTGCCTGAGAACTTGTTTTATGGCACGCCAATTCCAGCGTGTATCCTGGTTTTCAAGAAAGGGCGTACCAACACAGATGTTTGTTTTATCGATGCCAGCAAGAAAGACGAAAATGGGAATCTGAGGTATATCAAAGCGAAAAACCAGAACGAGCTGGGGCAAAAACAAGTAAATGACATTATCGAGGCATATCAACAGCGAAAAGACCGGGACAAGTTTGTTCATGTTGCCACGCTGGAAGAAATCAAACAAAACGAATATAATCTGAATATTCCCCGTTATGTTGATACTTTTGAAGAAGAGGAAATCATTGATTTGGAGGAAGTGCAAGGGAATATTGCGCGCTTGAAAAACGAAATCGCCGCTGCGGAAGCAAAAATGGATGCATACTTGAAGGAGCTGGGATTATGAGCAGAAAAGATCTCCTGATTCGCAACAGTACGGCAGAGTTTCTTTCATTTACTGCGGCGTCGGGAGCCGATAGTATTGAAGTACTGTATGCTAATGAGAATGTATGGGCTACCCAGGATATGATGGCGGCTCTATACGATATTGATCGGAGCGGCATTGCCAAGCACCTGAAAAACATCTTTGAATCGGGTGAATTAAACAAAGATTCAGTTTGTGCAAAATTTGCACGAACTGCCGCTGACGGGAAAACCTATCAAACCCAGTTTTACAGCCTGGAAGCTATCATCGCAGTTGGGTTTCGTGTGGAAGAATCACAGAAAGCCATTCAATTCCGCCAATGGGCTAACCGGGTGCTGAAGCTCTTCTCTGTTCGCGGATATGTGCTGGATCGGGCACGGATGGAAAACGGCTCTTACCTGGGCGAAGACTATTTCGAGCATTTGCTGGAGGAAATCCGGGAAATCCGGGCCAGCGAGCGGCGCTTCTATCAAAAAATCACAGATATCTATGCCACCGCAATGGACTATCGCCCCGATGCGCCTACCACGCAGAAATTTTTTGCAACCGTGCAGAACAAGCTGCATTTTGCCATTCACGGGCATACTGCCGCGGAGATCATTGTGGAGCGGGCTAATGCCCAAAAAGAACACATGGGCCTGACCACCTGGAAGAACGCTCCGGACGGTAAGATTTTGAAAAGCGACGTCAGCGTGGCGAAAAATTATCTTTCCTATGCCGAAATGGACGAGTTGAACCGAATCGTGACCCTATATCTGGATTATGCGGAGCTTCAGGCGCGGCGTCATATCCCCATGACAATGGAGGATTGGGCGGCCCGATTAAATGCTTTCCTGCAGTTCAATGAACGGGATATATTGGAGAATCCCGGAAAAGTTTCCGCCGAAGTGGCGAAATCCTTTGCAGAAAGCGAATTTGAAAAATATCGGATCACCCAGGATCACCTGTACCGAAGCGATTTTGATAAGTTGATCGACGAGATGGACAAACCGTAATTTGCCACCTATGGGTGGAGGCGGAAGCAGCCTGCATTTCCCACATCATCCTTTTGAAACGTGATAGGAGGTGGACAACCATGAGTAAGAAAGAGATTCATTCGTTGGGCCGGGTAATTACTTGTGTATTGTCTTTCATCGCCTTCACGCTGACGCTCGTATTTACTGGGGATGCAGGCCTCGCTTCGGTTCTCGCCTTCTGAATAGAGGAATGAAACGATGAAAGAAGAAATCAAGAAGAGAATCAATGAGATTCGTCTTGGTCAAGTACCAAATGGCTATGTGTCAACGGATTGTGGAGTTGTTCCATCCGATTGGAAATTGGAAGAGTTGCACGAAATAGCAGAACCAATTACCGAAACAGCAGGCAATAAAGTATATGAAACTGTCAGCATTTCAGCCGGTATTGGTTTTGTTAATCAAGCAGAAAAGTTTGGAAAAGAGCTCTCTGGAAAACAGTACGAAAAATACACGGTGCTTCGCCGTGGAGATTTTTCGTATAACAAAGGAAACTCAAATCGTTATCCTCAAGGATGTATTTATCGGCTAAAGGACCGGGAACAAGCAGCAGTTCCCAATGTGTTTGAGAGCTTTCGGATTACCAAAGGTTTTTCTGACTATTACGATCATTTGTTCATTAGCGGCCTATTGAATCAACAACTTGCCAGAAAAATTAATCATGGTGTTCGGGATGACGGGTTATTGAATCTAACGGGTAAAGATTTCTATTCCTGCATGGTTCCCGTTCCTTCACTTTATGAACAAAAGAAAATTGCTGAAATCCTTTCTTCTTGTGATGAAACGATCGCATTATACAGGCATAAGGCCGAACAACTTAAGCTTCTTAAAAAGATTCTATTAGAAAAGATGTTTCCACAGAAGGGTGAAAACACACCTGAAATTCGATTCTCTGGCTTTACCGCCCCATGGAGACACTTTGAGCTGTCAAATATTACTTTAAAGATAGGTAGCGGGAAAACGCCATCTGGCGGTGAAATGGCATATTTCAAAACAGGAATTCCTTTGATTCGTTCGCAGAATATACACGATAATAAAGTTGATTTATCAGGAATTGCCTATATTGATGACGAAACCGATGAATCTATGGAATCCACAAGAGTATATAATAATGACATTTTGCTAAACATTACAGGCGCCTCTATTGGGAGAAGCGCAGTTTTCAAAGAATTAGCACATGCGAACGTTAATCAGCATGTATGCATTATTCGCTTAAAAAAAGATTTTTATGCTGATTATTTGCAAATATGTTTAGCCTCTGATTTTGGACAAAAACAAATTGATATTAACCAAGCCGGCGGCGGAAGACAGGGACTGAATTTTCAACAAATTGGGAGAATGAGTTTTATGTTCCCTGTTTTTGAAGAGCAGGTCAAGTTGGGTCGGTTTTTTGAATCCGTAGATAGATTAATAGACAAAAATATACAATTATTCGCTGAAACACAAAGAATCAAAGAAGCCCTTATGCAGTCACTACTAAAAGGGATTGTTCGCGTGAATACAAGGCAATAATGGGGAGGCAATTCCATGCCAGATTATCAGATTTTCAATGAACGTATCGAATCTCAGGATCGAGCGCTGAAAGTGATTGAACAGCTGGGATATACTATTATTCCCCGGGCAGAAGCAGAGAAGAAAAGGGGCTCGCGCAAAGTAGTGCTTTTTCAGGATGAGCTCCAGGCCTTTTTGAGCAAACAAAGCTATTCCCTGGGTAATGAAAGAAGGCCTTTTTCCAAGGGCTCTGTTGAAAAAGCGGTTGCTGCATTCAGCCAGGTCAATCTGCCCAGCCTGTATGCTTCCAATAAAGAAGTGTATGAAATGCTGAGCTTTGGTAAAAGCCTGGAGGAATCTCTCCCAGGTGGTGCTTTATTGTCCTTTGACATAAACTATATAGATTTTGGCCATCCCGAAAACAACATTTTTCAGGTTACGGATGAGTTTGAAGTGGAACGAGCCAACGGGAAATTTGCCAGACCGGATATTGTGGTGTTGGTGAATGGAATTCCGTTGGTGGTGATCGAATGCAAACGCTCCAGCGTGGATGTGATGGAAGGCGTTCGCCAAAACATACGCAACTGGGGCGAGAATTATATTCCCCAATTATTCCGCTATACACAGATGATCATTGCTATGAACCCGGATAAAGTATTGTATGGTACTTGCGGTACTCCTTCCAAGCAATTTGTTTCCTGGCATGAGGATGATAAGGATTGGCTCAATGCATGGTGCCGAAAATGTTCGCCAGATGGTCAGATCAAGGAGCAGGACAGAGCTTTGGTATCCCTGCTGCATCCTGATCGGCTGCTGGATATTATTCATAACTTTATTATCTATGATAATAACATCAAAAAAATCTGCCGTTACAAGCAATATTTTGCTGTCAAAAAGTGCATGGATCGCATTCTGATGAAAGACGGGAAAAACACTCGGAGCGGCGTTCTTTGGCATACCCAAGGCAGCGGAAAAACGCTGACGATGATTATGCTGACAAAAATGATTCTGCGGGAAAGCCTGCGGCCTGGGAGCACCATTCAGCATCCCCGTTTTATTATGGTAACAGACCGCATCAATCTGGACAAGCAAATCCGTGATAACTTTATCAATACGCAAATGAGTCCTCACCGAGCAAAAACGGGAAAAGGCCTGGTGGAATTGCTGGAAGATGACGGCAATACGGTCATCACCGCATTGGTCAATAAATTCGAGGCGGCCATCAAACAGCATTTCTGTGATGACAATCCCAATATCTTTTTGTTTATTGATGAAGGGCATCGAACCCAGTATGGTAAGCTAAATATTTACATGAATGAAGTGCTCCCTAACGCAGTGAAAATTGCCTTTACAGGTACTCCGCTGATGATGAAAGCACCACAGTATAATCGCGGAGAAGTTAACACAGCAAAAGATACCTATATTAAATTTGGCCCATTGATCGACAAATATACTCTTCAGGATGCCATTGATGATAAAGTGACAGTGCCTCTAGTGTATGAAGGGCGTGTTGTGCCTCAAGAAGTTACCAGCGATCAGATCAATGCTCACGTGAAATATATTACCGTTGGGCTATCTGACAAAGCAAGAAAAGATCTAGAAATCAAGTACAGTCGTTTTGTTGCTTTGGCACAGACTGATCCACGCTTGAATATGATCGCCTTTGATATTCATGAGCACTTCCTGAGCTATGTAAAGCCAAAGAAGTTTAAGGCGATGCTTACCTGCTCTTCTCGCGCAGCCGCTGTTCAAATGTTCTATAAATTGCGTGATCTTGGCGGAATCAATCCGGCTGTTGTTATTACACCCAATTCCGCAAAAGAAGGGGATGACGAAGAAAACACTACTCAATCCCAAAAGATCATTGGTGACTTCTTTTGTAAAGAAGTTGATCCCCTATTTAAAAACAACTACGAGGCATATGAAGATTCTGTAACTGGTGAATTTGTTGATCCGGAAGGAACGATTGATCTCTTAATTGTAAAAGATAAGCTACTGACCGGATTTGATGCGCCGATTGCTGCTGTTCTGTATGTCGACAAACAACTGAAAGACCATACTTTGCTACAAGCTATTGCAAGGGTAAATCGTGTATATGAAGATAAAGACTTTGGGCTGATCGTTGATTATATTGGTATATTCAAAAAACTAAATACAGCTTTGGATCTGTATTCAGACGCTCGGTCAGGGTTGGATAGTTTTGATCCGGCTGACATTCAATCGGCAGTTTCATCCGTTGCGCAGGAGAAGGAAGCGCTTGCCGCTGCCTATCAATCACTTTGGTCTTTATTTGAAGGAATAGACAAAAACGAAACGAGCGCCAATGTTTGGCAAGAACGTCTGCGGGATTCGGAATTACGCAAACAGTTTTACCATACGCTGTCCCAATTTGCAAAACGCTTGGATTTTATGTATTCAAGCCGTGATTTATTTGAAGCAGTTGGATTTGAGCAAGCAGAGCAGTACAAGAAAGACTATTTGTTCTTTAAGAAGCTCAAAGACAGTGTATCGTTGCGCTTCAATGACAGCGTAGATTTTTCTCGTTATGAAGATGGCATTCGGCAGTTGCTGAATACTTATGTTAATGCCAAAGATGTTAAAATGATCATTGAACCGCTTGACATTTCCAATAAAGACAAAATGGAAGAGCAACTGGCTCGATTAGGGTCAGACGAGGCAAAAGCGGAAGCTATTCAGACAAGACAAGTGGAGGTATTGGAAAGCAGCCGTTATGAAGACCCCATCATGTTTTTGACTTTCAAGGAAAGAATCAATAAAACAATTCAAGATTACCTCGCCGAACGTGACAGCGAAAAGTATTTGTCAACTATGGAAACCATTGCTGACGACTTTAGAAATAATAGAAGTGCCGCAAAATATCCCGAAAACATTATGGATGACAGTGATGCAAAATCATTCTATGGAGCGGTTTGTGCTGGTCTGAAAAAGTCCATGGGAGAGAGTGAACCTAATACCAGCGAGGCTATGGGAAATCTCGCATTAAGAATAAAAGGCGTTGTTGTCGCAAATGCAAAACGAGATTGGAGAGACAACGTGATTGTTCATCGTGAAATCAAGAAGAATCTTGATGATCTTCTTTTCGATTACATGGACGAAAACCATCTTAGTTGGTCTCTTGATACAATTGACATTATCATCGATGAAATCATGATGGTAGCAAAACGGAGCTATTGATAGATGGAAAGTATAACAATGTCATTACCGTCAGGAACTATAATTATAGTTTCTCTCGACAGAAAGAAAATGAAAACGTGCCGCCTGAAGGTATACCCTGACCAGACGGTCGTTCTTTCATTGCCTCAAAGCGTTCCTGATTCATGGGCCATTGATTTTATCAAAGAAAAATCAGCATGGATTGAGGATAAATTGGAGTTATATAAAAAAACAGTTGGCTATGCTGCGACTAATGTGATAAAAAACGGTTACTCTATTAGAATGCTTGGCGAAGACCTTGTTTTTTCAGTTGCATACAGCCAAAAGAAGTGTATATACCAAGATGGGAAACTGATACACATCTGTTCTCCGGATATTGATGACCAAGATAAACTCTTATTGCAATTTGAAACGTGGTGGAGAGAATCATCATTGAAGATTTTACAGCAACGTGTGGATCAGCTTTATCCCATTGTCGAAAAATATGGGGTGTGTAAACCGCACATTCATATTAGAAAAATGAAAACTTTGTGGGGTAGTTGCAGTGTTAATCGGGGCATCGTTACATTTAATCAATACTTGATAAAAGCAAAAGTTCCATGCATTGATTACATTGTATTACATGAATTGACACATTTTCTCTATCCAAACCATAGCAAACAGTTTTATAATTTCATCAGTATACAAATGCCTGATTGGAAAGAACGAAAAAACATATTGGATCAAGACGTTGTACACGGGCTGTAAAAAAATACATTAAGAACTCTTAAGCTCCACAAACTGAATAACAGTAATTAAAAAATTGGACAATTTCTCATTTTTCCAGCGGATAACACGCTGGCATTTTTTCTATTCGATGTTTTTGACGAACAATCGTTTTTACAAAAGTATAAAATTTTCTAGAACCTATTGAACGAACAAATGTTCGTGTTTATAATAAGGATGTGAAATCGACCTGCTTCGGAAAGAGGCAAACTTCACGGAATCACCGTGCCCGGCATCGTCCGATTTGAGATTTGCTGAGATTTTCGAAAGCACAAATTCGCAGTTTGCCCTTTTTCCGAAAAGCATGATTTCAAAATTGATTTTTAGAGCACAGAAACTTGGTCAGAGCAAGTATCGACCTGTGGCCCAAATTTTGCGGTTTCGCAAAATGGGCCACTTTCGGTCCGATCCTTGTTGGGGAGTGCCTTCCCCAAACCCTGCTTCATCGCCGCAAGCGGCGCGCTCATGCGGTGGGCAAATCACGAAAATGAGAGAGGAGGAAAAGCGCCATGGCGAAGGATGATGAATCCCGAAAAAAGCAGTATCGCAAGCACACCGTCAAGCTACGCATGACCGACGATGAATATGCCGCATTCCAGCGGCGGTGCGATGCGTATCACGTTACTCAATCCAAAATGCTCCGCACGGCGCTCAGCGATTCTATGGGTGAGCTCGTGATCCGTTGCAGCCCTGTCAATGAACAGACGCTTTCACTTCTCAATGATCTCATCACGGAGGGCAAACGCATTGGGAACAACATCAATCAGATTGCCCATGTCGCAAATACCGCCGGCTGCCTGGACGACGAAACGCAAAAAGCCCTGCGCCGGGCGCTGGGCGAACTCAGCGAATGGAAGTATGAGATTCTGAAGAAAGCGGGGATGGCGATTGGCAACACTGAAACATATCGCATCTAAGAACGCCGATTACGGAGCCGCCGAACGCTACTTGACCTTCGAGCATGATGAGTTCACCGGGAAAGAAGTGCGGGATGCGGACGGTCACTTGATCCCAAGAGCGGAATATCGGATGGACACCGTTTTGTGCGGCGAGGAAGATTTCGCCATCGCTTGCATGAAAGCCAACCTCCGTTTTCGGAAGAACGATCACAAAGGCGACGTAAAAAGTCATCACTACATTTTGAGTTTTGACCCCAGGGATGCAGCCGACAACGGGTTGACTGTGGATCGGGCACAAGCCCTCGGTTTGCAATTCTGCAAGGATCACTTTCCTGGCCATCAGGCAATCGTGGTCACGCACCCGGACGGTCACAATCACAGCGGCAACATTCACACCCACATCGTTATCAACAGTCTGCGGATCGAAGATGTGCCCCGGATGCCGTACATGGATCGGGCTTGCGATACCAAAGTCGGAATGAAGCATCGGGTGACGGCAGCCTTCTTCCGATTTCTGCGGAGCGAAGTGATGGAGATGTGCCAGCGGGAGGGCTTATACCAAATTGATCTTCTCAGCGGGAGCAAAGCCCGGATCACAGAGAAAGAGCATTGGGTGCAGCGCCGGGCGGAGCAAAAATCGGAAGAAGCCCAATCTGGTTCTGCATCAAATCCGCCAACCAAGTTTGAAACGGACAAGGAGAAATTGCGGAACATCCTCCGTGCGGTACTGGCAGATGCGCAAAGTATGGATGATTTCATTCAGCAACTTTTGCAAATGGGCGTCACCGTGAA
>JAFUXH010000045.1 GCA_017470945.1 Clostridia bacterium
CAGCAAAAGATCGGGCTTTTGCAGCAGCAGCTTGGCCAGGCACAGCCGCGTCAGCTCCCCGCCGGACAGCAATTCCGCCGGCTGGTCAAACTGCTCTTTTTTAAAGCCCAGGCCGGCCAGCACCCCGTTCACGGCAGATTTCCAGGCGTAGCCATCGGCCTTTTCAAAAGCGTCGCTGAGCCTGGCGTAGGTATCCCCCAGGCGCTTGAGCTCCGTTTCATCCGCCGCGGCGGCCATCTGGTTTTCCAATGCCCGCAGCTTTTGCTCCAGAACGAACACCGGCTCGAACACCGCCTGCATTTCCTCAAACACCGTTTTGCCGGGGGCGGCAGCGTACTGCTGCTCCATATACCCCACCCGCAGGCCCTTGTTCAAGGCGATGCTGCCCCCGTCGGCCTGCTCCTTGCCCGCCAGGATGCGCAGCAGGGTGGTTTTGCCGCAGCCGTTGACCCCCACCAGGCCCATGCGCTGCCGATCCTGTAGGGTAAAAGATACATCCTTGAGCACCACGTTCCCGCCGTAGGCTTTATGCAGGTTTTGCACCGTTAAAATAATCATGGTCGTTTATCCACGCTTCCCCAAATGATGATCGATTTCCCCTATCACGCAAAGAAGGGGCTGACCCGATCCCGTCAGCCCCTTTTCTGCGCGCGCCAAAATGCCCGAAGAAAATCAGACAATAATCAGCATCAGCAGCGCCAGCCCAACAAACACGATAGCGGAAATCTTGGTGGCGTTGGCCAGCTTGCCTTCCAGGGTGTTGTTCTTGTTCTTGCCGAAGAACGTATCGCTGCCGCCGGCCAGGGCGCTGACGCCGTCTTCATCGCTGGACTGCATCAGGACGGTAACAATCATGACGATGGCGGCAATCACCATCAGGATGTTCAGAATGACTTCGATCGCGGACATGTGTTTTTTCCCTCCTTGAAATTGGACAAACGGTATTTTACCATATTCAAAACAAAATTACAAGCATACGGGATGAAAAAATCGCCAAATTCGGCAGTTTTTTTTACTGCGCGCCGGAAGCGTCCCCTTCATCCCGCCGAATGCCGGTGGTATTCTTCATCCAGCGGCCCGACGCGACAAACCACGCGGCCACGCACACGCCCACCAGCGTGGCCGCCGGGCCAGCCAGGCCCACGCCCGTCAGGCCCCAGCCCAGCACACGGCCCAGGACCACCGCCACGGGGATGCGCAGCAGCAGGCTGGAAAGAGAGGCGGAGAACAAGGTGAACTTGGTGTGCCCCGCGCCCATGATCAGGCCGTTCAGGCAGAACTGAATGGGCACCAGCAGGTAATCAAAGGAGAAGGTGCGCATATATTCGACGCCGCTGCGGATGGTTTCCTCATGCTGAATGAAGAAGGCGATGATCTGCGCGGGGAACAGCTGCACCGCGATGAACACCAGCACGGAAATCGCCATGGCGATGCCGATGCCCACCCCCAGGCTCTTCTTGGCCCGGTCGTACTGGCCGGCGCCGATATTCTGGGCGGCGAAGGCGCTGACAGAGGAGGACATTGCCACCGCCGGCAGGATGGCGAAGGAATTGAATTTGCCCACCACGCCCACGGCGGCGGAGGCGATGGCCCCGCCGATGCCGTTGACCACCGTGGTCATCACCAGGAAGGATATGTTGACGATGATGCTCTGCACGCTGGAAGGGATGCCCAGGCCGATCATCATCTTCATCTTTTCCTTCTGGATGCGGAAGGAGCGCCATTTAAAATCGAAAATAAATTTGTTCCGGGACAGGTACAGCGCCGCCAAAATCAGGCTGATGGCCTGGGCGATCACCGTGGCCAGGGCGGCGCCGGCCGCGCCCATGCCCATGCCCCACACCAGCCACAGGTCCAGGGCGATATTGACCACGCAGGCGATGCCGACGAACATCAGCGGCCGGATGGAATCCCCCAGCCCCCGCTGAATGGAGCTGACGGCGTTATAGCCGAAAATGAACAGCGTGCCGCTCAGGCAGATATTCAAATAGCGCTGAGCGTGGGGAAAGGCCTCCGCCGGCGTGTCAAGCAGGCGCAGGATGGGGCCGGACAAAATCAGCATCAGCGCCATCAGCGCCGCGCCCACCAGCGCCATCAGGGTGAACATGGTGCCCACGGTTTCGGAGGCGTCCTTTTGCTTTTTGGCCCCCACATATTGGCCCACCATCACCGTGCCGCTCACCGTCAGCCCGCTGACCATCATGGCCACCAGGTTGGTGATCTGGCTGCCGATATTCACGCCGGACAGGATCACCGTGCGCACAGCCTCGTCGCTGTGGGAAAAATTGCCCACCACCCACATATCCACCGCGCCATAGAGCGCCTGCAGAATGTTGGACAGCAGGAAGGGCATCGAAAATGCGATCATGCCCCAGGCGATGCCGCCCTGGGTGAAATCGCGCTGCAGTTTGCTCATACCGATCGACTCCCGCCATAAATATAATAGAAGCAGCTACCACCATAGCAGATTTCGCGTAAAAAAGCAACCCCTCAATCTGGCCCCGATCCGCCCGGATCGTCCAGCGAAGAAACACTTCCCCTGCCCCTTTCTTGTGGGACGAATTTTGCCCACTGGGGCAGGATTTGAGTAGTATTGCTGTATTCGGTCATTATTCTTCCGATTTTTCCATTTTTCGTGGCAAAAGATATCGGATTTTCCTCCTCTTTTTTTCATTTTTCGCGTGCATTTCTGCGGAAAGTATGCTAAAATATATGGTGGTTATGTACGAGATAACATAACCCATGAGCATTGCAAGCTCAATTGAAATATTCAAGGAGGTCTTGAACTGTCATGCCGGACAACAAAGACAAGTACGCACAGCTGCAGCAGGTCATTGCTGAGCTGAAAGATCAGCCTGGCGCGCTGATGCCCGTGCTGCAAAAAGCCCAAGGCATCTTCGGCTGCGTGCCCATGGATGTGCAGAAGATCATCGCCGAGGGCCTTGGCGTCACGCTGAGCGAAGTATACGGCGTTGCCACCTTCTACGCTCAATTCACCCTGGAACCCAGCGGGAAATACGTGATCAGCGTATGCCTGGGCACCGCCTGCTACGTCAAGGGCAGCCAGAAGGTGCTGGATCGGCTGAGCGAAGAATTGAAAACCCCCGTGGGCAAAACGTCCCCCGACGGCCTGTTCACCCTCAACGCCACCCGCTGCCTGGGCGCGTGCGGCCTGGCCCCCGTCATGACGGTGAACGAAGAAGTGTACGGCCGTTTGGTGCCCGACGACGTGCCTGGCATCCTGGCCAAATACAAGGAACAGGCGTAAGCCATGCGCGATTTATCCCTGCATATCCTGGATCTGGCGCAAAACAGCGTAAGGGCTGAGGCGAAGGTGGTCGCCCTGTCGGTGCTGCTGAGTGAAAACGGCACGCTTTCTATCATTATAGAAGACGATGGCTGCGGCATGGACGCGGAACTGCTTTCCCGGGTGCAAAGCCCCTTCGCCACCACCCGCACCACCCGCAAGGTGGGCCTGGGCATTCCCATGATGGCGGAAAACTGCCGCCTGGCGGGCGGCGGGCTTTCCCTGGAAAGCACCGCGGGCAAAGGCACGAAGCTGACCGCCACGCTGGACACCCGATCCATTGACTGCCTGCCCCTGGGCGATCTGGCCGGCACGGTGACCACCCTGGTGACCGCCAACCCCGATCACCCCGATTTCATCCTGTACTGCCATTCCCCCCAAGGGGAAATGCGCTTCGATACCAGGGAAATCCGGGCGGCGCTGCAGGGCGTATCGCTGAGTGAGCCGGAAATCGCCGCATGGATGATGGAATCCCTGCGAGAAGAAATCGAACCGATTTTTGGAGGTGTCATACAATGAAGTCTTTGGCTGAACTGCAAGCCATTCGTGAAAAGACGCTGAACCGCATCAACCTGCGCAAGGAAGACGAAGGCGAAGTGACCCGCGTGGTCATCGGCATGGCCACCTGCGGCATCGCCGCCGGCGCCCGCCCCGTGATGCTTTCCTTCATGGATGAGATCAGCAAACGCAACCTGAACCACGTCACCGTGTCCCAGACCGGGTGTATCGGCATGTGCCGGCTGGAGCCCATGGTGGATGTGATCGAGCCCGGCAAGGAAAAGGTCACTTACGTGCATATGACCCCTGAAAAGGTGGCCCGCGTGGTGGCGGAGCACATCGTGAACGGCCGTCCCGTGGAAGAATACACCATCGGCGCCGCCGAGGATAAATAAGCATCAACCGCTGTATAGGAGGAAGAAATCATGGATATCTATCGCGCCCATGTACTCTGCTGCGGCGGTACCGGCTGTACCTCGTCCGGCTCTGCCCAGCTGATCCAGCGCTTTGAAGAAAAAATCAAGGAAAACGGCCTGGACAAGGAAGTCAAGGTCATCCGCACCGGCTGCTTCGGCCTGTGCGAGGCGGGCCCCGTGGTCATCGTGTATCCCGAAGGCACCTTCTACTCCCGGGTGAAGGTGGAGGACGTTGATGAAATCGTCAGCGAGCACCTGCTCAAGGGCCGCAAGGTGCAGCACCTTGTGTATTCCGACCACGCCACCCACGAGCAGAACGCCAACAAGAGCCTGCAGGACATCAATTTCTATAAGCATCAGCACCGCATCGCCCTGCGCAACTGCGGCGTGATCGACCCCGAAAATATCGACGAATACCTGGCCTTCGACGGCTATAAGGCCCTGGAAAAGGCCCTGACCACCATGACCCGGGAGCAGGTCATTGAGGAGATCCTCAAATCCGGCCTGCGCGGGCGCGGCGGCGGCGGCTTCCCCACCGGCCTCAAATGGAAATTCGCGGCCGCTTCCCAGGCCGATCAGAAGTACGTGGCCTGCAACGCGGACGAGGGCGACCCCGGCGCGTTCATGGACCGCAGCGTTCTGGAGGGCGACCCTCACTCCGTGCTGGAAGCCATGGCCATCGCCGGCTATGCCATCGGCGCGTCCGAGGGCTATATCTACGTCCGCGCCGAATATCCCATCGCGGTCAAGCGCCTGGAAATCGCCATCGGCCAGGCCCGGGATTACGGCCTGCTGGGCAAGAACATTTTCGAAACCGGCTTTGATTTCGACATTCACATCCGTCTGGGCGCCGGCGCCTTCGTGTGCGGCGAAGAAACGGCCCTGATGCGCTCCATCGAGGGCAAGCGCGGCGAACCCACTCCCCGTCCTCCCTTCCCCGCTGTGAAGGGCCTGTTCGCCAAGCCCACTATGCTCAACAACGTGGAAACCTACGCCAACGTGGCCCAGATCATCCTGAACGGCGCCGATTGGTTCGCCGCGATGGGCACCGAAAAGAGCAAGGGCACCAAGGTGTTCGCCCTGGGCGGCAAGATCAACAACACCGGTCTGGTGGAAGTGCCCATGGGCACCCCCCTGCGCACCATCATCTATGATATCGGCGGCGGCATTCCCGGCGGCAAGGCCTTCAAGGCCGTGCAGACCGGCGGCCCCTCCGGCGGCTGCCTGCCCGCGGAATTGCTGGATACCCCCGTGGATTACGACAACCTGATCGCTGCCGGCTCCATGATGGGCTCCGGCGGTATGATCGTCATGGACGAGGATAACTGCATGGTCGACATCGCCCGCTTCTTCCTGGATTTCACCGTGGATGAAAGCTGCGGCAAGTGCGCCCCCTGCCGCATCGGCACCCGCCGGATGCTGGAGATCCTGGAGCGTATCGTCAACGGCAAGGGCGAAGAAGGCGACATCGAAAAGCTGGAAAACCTGGCCAACACCATCAAGGCGACCGCCCTGTGCGGCCTGGGCCAGACGGCCCCCAACCCCGTGCTGTCCACCCTGAAATTCTTCCGTCATGAATACGAAGCCCACATCCGGGATAAGAAATGCCCCGCCCATCACTGCCAGGCCCTGCTGAACTATGTGATCGCTCCCGACAAGTGCCGCGGCTGCACCGCGTGCGCCCGCGTCTGCCCCGGCGGCGCCATTTCCGGCACCGTCAAGCAGCCCCATGCGATCGATACCACCAAGTGCCTCAAGTGCGGCGCGTGCATTGAAAAGTGCCGTTTCGGCGCCATCTCCAAACAGTGATTCGTGCAAGGAGGAAAATAGAATGGAACAGATGATCAACCTTACGATTGATAACGTAAAGGTTTCCGTCCCTGCCGGCACAACCGTTCTGGAGGCTGCCAAGCAGGCCAATCTCAACATCCCCACCCTGTGTTACCTGAAGGACGTCAACGCCATCGGCGCCTGCCGCATGTGCGTGGTCAACGCCGGCGGGCGCGCCCTGCAGGCCGCCTGCGTGCTGCCTGTGACCGAGGGCATGAACGTGAAAACC
>JAFUXH010000046.1 GCA_017470945.1 Clostridia bacterium
CTGCTGCACCTGCTACGACCGGCGGGGAACGCCGCTGTTTCAGTTTCCCGCCCCGCCCAACGGCTGCGACCTGGCGGCGGGCGGGGGCGTGGTTTACTGCCTGTCGGGCGACGCCGACAGCGTAACCGCGTACGCGGCGCGGGACGGGGAATTGCTCTTTTCCGCCCCGGCGGGGGCGTATCCCCGGGCGCTGGCCCTGGGCCCCGACGGTCAATGCCTGGCGGCGGCCGGCGGGGCGGCGGGCGAAATCCTTTTGTTCGATCCCGGGCTGCGCCTGCGGCGGACGATCCGGGTGCCAGGGGTGGCCTGCGGGGTATGCTTCCTGGGCAAGGGGATGGCCGCCCTGTGCGCCGTGGGCGACGGTGAATTATCCTCCGCCCTTTTTCGGATCAGCCCCTGGGGGGTGACGGAGGAGATCTTCACCTGCCCCCAGGGCCCCTGCTGCCTGCAGGCCGTCGATAACGGCTGCGCGGTGGGCTGCCACGGGGCGGTATATTTCCTGACCCCGGAGGGCCGGGTGCAGCGGGCGCTGCCCTGCGCCTACCCCGCCCGCATCCGCCGCATCCCGGGCGGCGCGCTGATCTGCGATCCCTGGCAGGGCCAGGTGCTGCTGCGCAACGGCAAAGGGATACACCGCGGCCCCGCGCCGGAGGACGCGCTGCTGGAATATTAACAAAAAAAGGGCTTCCGTGGCTGATTGTGCCACGGAAGCCCTTGGTTCCTTGGGAATTATTGCAGGGCGGCAGCCACCTGGGCGCTGATATTTTCAGCGTACTTATCCCAGCCAGCTTCAGCCAGCTTGCTCTGCAGGGCGGCGATGCCTTCCTCGTAGCTCACCACGCCGGCCATCATGGGATAGGCAAATTCGCTCCACACGGCGTTGATCTGGGCGTATTCGTTCTTGATGTCGTCGTAGCTCAGCTTCACGCTCAGCTTCTTGCTGCGAATGGCGCCGTCATCCCAGGCCTGATAGACGGGGATGAAATCATCGGGCATCGCTTCGGGGAACAGGGAGATGTTGGCGTTGAACATCATCCAGTCGTAGAACAGCTCTTCGGTATTGATGCGGTGCACCTTGCCATTTTCCACGGTGTAGTCCACGCCTTCAATGCCGTAGGCGAACATGTTCACATATTCGGCGGTGCACATCAGGTCGATGAACAGGGCCACGTACTGGGCGTTTTCACTGGTCACGGGGATCTGGAAGGCGGTGTTTTCATACTGGGTCTTATATTTGGGCTTTTCGGGGCTGAGGAAGTATTCCGCGGTCTGAGCGGTGGGAATCACTTTCTTCAGGTTGGGCAGGTTCTCATACACGGTGGTGCCGCTGGTGCCGCGCCAGAACATGTAGTTGCCGCTTTCGAAAAGCACGTTATTGGAGGTGCTGTTGGTCAGGATATCCTTGGAAATGACGCCTTCATTGTACCATTCGCCAAACAGCTCGCACAATTGCTTGAATTCATCGGAATCAGCGATAGAAACCACTTCGCCGGTATCCTCGTCGATCCACAGGCCGGTGGTCAATTCGGTCAGATTGCGGTCGCCAATGCCGCGCAGCAGGAAAGCGGGGAGCACATAATCCATGGTGGCCAGCATGTCGGGATACTTTGCATGCACCTTCGCAACGAATTCCTTCACGTCCTCAACGGAAGCGATGTTTTCCATACCCACTTCCTCCAGCAGATCCTGCCGAACGCAGATGGTGCGGAAGGTATCGGCGGTGGGCTTGTTGCCGAAGGGAATGGCGTACATGCCGCCGTCGGGATAGGTGTAATTCGCCAAAGAGTCAGGATTCGTAACAGCCACATAGTGGGGCATGTAGTTGTAGATCAAATCCTTCACATTCTGCACATAGCCCTTGGTATAGCTTTGCAGGGTCCAGCTGTCATCCGTGAGGGTGGTATCGAAATCCTCGCCGCCGGAGAGGATCATGCGGTCGGTCATGTTGCCGGTGCCGTATTCGCTCCAGGGGATGAATTCCACGTTGACCACGCAGTTGATTTCCTCCAGGAACACCTTGGCAAATTCATTGTTGCACAGTTCCTGCATGCGGGGGGTCTTATCGCCGTACAGATACACGGTGATTTCACCGGTCTTTTCCGGCACCAGGGCGGGGTCGATCACGTTGGCCGAGGCGGTGGCTGCCAGGGACAGCACCATCATCAGGCTCAGAACCAGGGCGATCAATTTCTTCATGGAAAAACCTCCTTCATATATTTCCAGGGAGAAAGGCATTCTCCCTCGGGGATCGGGGTCACCCCTTCACCGCGCCGACCACCACGCCTTTGACGATGTAGCGCTGGATGAAAGGATACAGGAACAGGATGGGCAGAATGGTCACGATGATGATGGCCATTTTGATGGTTTCCGACGGGATGGCGATGTTGTAGCTCAGCCGGTTCTGGCTTTGCCGGGCGGCGAACTGAATGTTGGACAGGATGTTGTACAGGTAATACTGCATGGGGTACATTTCCGATTTGCGGATGAACATGAGGGCGTTGTAATAATCGTTCCAGTAGCCCAGGGCGTACAGCATGCCCACGGTGTAAATGCCCACCTGGGCCATGGGGATGGCGATCTGGAAAAAGATGCGGAAGTGGCCGGCCCCATCGATCTTGGCGCTTTCAAACACCGCCGTGGGCAGGGAATTGAAAAAGTTGCGCATCAGGAACACGTTGAATACGTTCAGGCAGGGGGGCAGGATCAGCGCCCACATGGTGTTGGTCAGGTGGTAATATTTGGTGCACACAATGTACCAGGGCAGCAGCCCGGCGGAAAACACCATGGGGATGTAAAGCAGCATGTTGATGATGTTGCGCTGCTTGAAATCCTTCACCGACACCACGTAGCCGATGGAGGCCGTCACGAACAGCGACAGCGCCGTGCCCACCACCGTGACGAAAATGGTGATTTTATACGCGTTGAACACCTTGCTGCCCATGGAATCCACGATCACCTGATAGGCCGCCAGGGAATACTTTTGGGGAAACATTTTGTAGCCGTCCCGGATCAGCGTCTGCTCGTCGGTGATCGAGGTCATCAGCGTCAGCAGCAGCGGATACAGGCAGGCGAAGGCGAACAGCCCCACGAAGCAATAGATGATGACCATGAACACGCGGTCCGACTTAGAACGAAGCATCGGTCATCCTCCTTTAAAACAGCCTGGATTCGGCGCTGAATTTGCCCACGATATAGTTGCTCAGCAGCACCAGCACGAACCCGAACAGGGATTGATACAAGCTAACGGCGGAGGACATCGAGTAATCGCCCAGCTGGGTAATGGAGCGATACACGAAGGTGTCGATGATATCGGTGGTTTCATACAGCATGGGGTTCAGATTGTGCATGGACATCATCATCGACAGATCGCCGTAGAAGATGCGGCCCACGCTCATCAGCGTCAGGATGCAGATGGTGGGGGCCAGCATGGGGATGGTGATGTGAATGATGCGCTGCCACAGGGTGGCGCCGTCCACCTCCGCCGCCTCGAAATAGGAGGTATCGAACCCGGAAATGGTGGCGTAATACACGATGGCGCTGTAGCCCGAGCCCTTCCACACGTTGAATATGGTCAGGATGGCGGGCCAATAGCCGGCTGTGTTGTACAGATCCAGCCTTTCCCCGCCCATGCCGGCAATGATGCCGTTGATCATGCCCTTATCATAGCTCAGGAACGCCGTGGCGATGCCGCCCACCACCGCCCAGGACAGGAAGTGGGGGAAGATCGAAATGGTTTGGGTGACCTTCAGATATTTCTTGCTGCGGATCTCGCTGAACATGATGGCCAGGGAAATGGACATGAGGGTGGAGAAAAACATGTTCAGCGCGTTCAGGAACAGGGTGTTCTTGGTGGCCCGCAGGGCGTTGCCCATATTGTAGAAGAAAAACTCGAAATTTTTCAGGCCCACCCAGGGGCTGCCCCAGATGCCCTTCAGGAAATTGTAATCCTTGAATACGATCACCAGGCCCGCCATAGGCACGTAGGAAAACGCCACCAGCAGCGCCAGGGCGGGCAGCGCCAGGATCCACAAAGGGCCGTATTCCCGCAAATAGCGGCCGGCGCGGGTAGGCAGGTTCGCCCGTTTGGCCCGGGCAGTGGAAAGGCTCATAGCAGCACCTCTTTCAACGGTCGGGGGCGTGATCCTTCATCGGACGCGAGGAACGTTTTCTTTTCTTTCCCCTCTATTTTGCAGGGAGTTCTCAAAAATTGCAATCACAAATTTTTGCTCTTTTTTTCATTTTTTGCTCCCACATCCTACAAATTTTTGATCAAAACGGAAACAAACATGGAGACTATTGACAGAAAGGCAAAAATTGTTACAATGAAAATTAAGTGTTTTCGGAAGGAGGCCGGCGCCGTGAAAAAAGCCGCCGCAAAAACCAATACGGTTTACAAACGCATCTGGCGTTCCATCGCGGCCATGGTGGTGGTGGCGTTCATCATCGCCGGCACGGCCATCGCCCTCTACGTGAACCACACCACCACCCGGCAAATCCAGGCGCAGGAATACGCCTACCTGGCCGACGTGGATACCATCCTGACCCACCAAATCTCCTCCGCCCAGCAAATTTTGAATATGCTGCTCACCAACCCCTTCATCGTGCAAAGCATTTACACCGGCAACGCGCATTGGACCTCGGAGGTATATTGGTCGGGCCAGCTCGTGGTCAACGCCGTCAGCGCCAATCAGATCTACAATTCCATTTACGTCATTTCCGGCGACGACATCGCCATCAAAAGCTCCCGGCGCTATCAATTGCCATCGGACGAAGCCCAGCTGATCCAGTTTATGCAGCTGGATTTCCGAAAGACCCTGATTCCCTGGCAATCCACCGTGGGCAACCGGCTGACCCACCACTTGATGCTCTTGTCGGCGCTGGACACAGTGGGCACCCCCAACAATACCGGCGGGGTGCTGATCAACCTGGACCTGAACCGGCTGGCCGATATGGCCTTCGTGCATCACGGCGGCCGGGAGGTGTGCCTGGTGCTGGATGATCAGATCATCGCCTCCACCCGGGCGGACGATTTCTTCACCGCCGCGCGGGAGCACCCCCTCCTATCGGCCGCCCTGGGCCAGCCGGACCGGCTGCACGGCGGTCGGTATGTGTTTTCCCTCCAAAACACCGCGTACGGCTACACCCTGTATTCCATCCAGGATTACGGCCCCCTGATGGCCCCGGTCACCGGCGGGCTGGCGGTGCTTTTGTCGGTCCTCAGCGGGCTGATCCTGATTGCGCTGCTGATTTCCCGGCGGGTGGCGTCCCACGCCTATGTGCCGGTGAAAACCATCCTGATCGAATTGGAGGAGCATTTGCCCGCCGGGCAGGGAGAGGGCGATGAAAGGCTCAGCGAGGTGCAGCGGGTATCCCGCTCCATCCGCCGCACCAGCGAAATCGTCAGCGCCTACCGGCGGGACGCCGACACCGCCCGCCTGAGCCGCATGATCTTTAACGGCAGCGCCGAGCATGCCCGGAATGAGACCCTGGCCAAAATGCTGCCCTCCCACCCCGGGCAAACGGCGTACATGATTTTGTTCCAGGCGGAAACGCCGGAAAGCGCCCGCATGGCGTCGGACGTGCTGCAGGGCTATATGAATGAATACGCCCGCTTCCTGACCCTGGATATGCCGGGCCAGCGGCTGCTGAGCCTGGCGCTGGTCACCCATCCGGCGGCGGAGGACCTTATCCTGCTGGAGCAGAGCGTCGCCCAGGTGCTGTCGCTCATGCGGGAGCAAGGGGCCGGGCGCACCGTGATCGTGCTGCAAAAAACCACCGCCGACGTGGACGCGCTGCACGATACCTACATCCAATTGGACGAGCGGCTGCGCAGCCGGGTGTTCTGCGCCGTCAGCGCCTACCTGCCGGAGCCCACCCGGGCCGACATCCCCGCCGACGTCACCCAGCAGATGTACAAGGCCGCCATCGCGCCCGACGACGAGGCCTTTTCCCAAGCCGTTTCCGCTTATCTGGAGGCCTGCCGCCTGATCCCCGCCCGGGAAGCCTATCACCAATTGGCCACGCTGTGCATGCGCGTCAACGGGGCGGCCTCCCACCGCAGCCTGGATATCGCCGACCGGCTGGATTCCTACCGCACCATCCTCAACACCCTGTTCAACCTGCCGGATTACCCCGCCCTCCTGGCTTACCTGCAGGGCCTGCATCACAGCGCCGTGGCTGCCCTGGCGGAACGGAAATCCGGCGAAAACAACCCGCTGATCGACCGGATGCTGGCCTACACCGAAGCCCATTTCCACGATCCCGCCCTGTCCGCCGCCCAGGTGGCCGACGCGCTGGGGGTATCGGTATCCCACCTGAGCCGGCAGATCAGCAAGGCCCTGGGCTGCGGCTTTCCGGACGTACTGCAGAAGCTGCGGCTGGAGCACGCCGCCCGGCAGCTGATTGCCCATCCCGGCCTGTCCATCGCCGACCTGGCCCAGCAGTGCGGCTTCAGCTCCGCCTCCTATTTCACCACCAGCTTCAAAAAGCTCTACGGGGTCACCCCCAGCAATTACCGGCTGCAATCCGAAGCCGATGAAAAGAAAAAGCCCTGATCATCCTGCAAACGGAGGGAACACACCATGGATATCCAGCAAGCGGCGGCCCTCGTCGCCGCCGGGAACATTCAGGCGATTGACCGCCTGGCCGCCGCCGGCGCGTGGGACAGCCTGACGGAGGACGACAAAAACACCCTCACCCGCGCCGCCGCCCGGGCGGGGCAGGCCGCCATGCTGCGGCACCTGTTTGAGCATCACCACATGTACGCCACCGACCCCGACCCCCGGGGCCGCACCCCCCTGCATTTCGCCGCCATGTCCGGCGATGAGGCCACGGTGCGCTTCGCCGTCGACGTGCTGGGCTTCGACCCGTTGACGGGCGACGCCGACGGCCGCACGGCGCTGGATTACGCCCATCTTGCGGACAGGCAAGCGGCGTATGCCTGGCTGACGCGCCGGCTGGGCTTTGGGGTGGAGGACGCCTACCGCAACCCCATCCTGCGGGGCTTCCACCCCGACCCCTCCATCCTGCGGGTGGGGGAGGATTATTACATCGTCAATTCCTCCTTCGTCCACTTCCCCGGCCTGCCCATTTCCCACTCCCGGGATCTGGTGCACTGGCAGGTGATCGGCCACGCGGCGGACGACCTGGCCGCGTCGGGCCTGGCGGGCCTGCCGGGGGGCTACGGCTATTGGGCGCCGGATATCTCCTATTATAAAGGCCGGTTCTGGGTGGTGGCTACCCTGCGGCGGCACACGCCCCCCTATCGGCTGCAAATGATCACCTCCGCCGCCGATCCCCGCGGGCCCTGGGACAAGCCACGCTTCCTGCCCCTGGACGGCATCGATCCTTCCCTCTTTGCCGACGACGACGGCCGGCGCTACATCCTGCTGAACCCCGGGGCCATCATCGCGGAAATCGACGATCGGGGCGAGCTGATCTCCGAGCCCGAAATGATTTCCTTCGGCTCCGCCCGCATCAAGCCGGAGGGGCCCCACCTGCTGAAAAAAGACGGCTGGTACTACCTGTTCCTGGCGGAGGGCGGCACCGGCAGCGGCCACATGGAAACGGCGGCGCGCAGCAAATTCCTGCGGGGGCCCTACGAGGCCTGCCCCTTCAACCCCATCCTGGGCAGGAAAAACCCCCTGTCCCCCATCCAGCGCAGCGGCCACGGCAAGCCCGTCATGCTGCCCGACGGCCGGTGGATGTTCGTTTACCTGTGCGGCCGATCGGTGGAGGGAAAAACGGTGATGGGCCGGGAAACCGCCCTCGATCCCATGACCTGGACGCAGGACGGCTGGCCCATGGTGAACGCCCTGAAGGGCCCCAGCTGCCTGCAAAAAAAGCCGCTTCCCGACGGGGGCACGGCGAAGGAGAGGAACGACGAGTGGGTGAGCCCCCGGGCGGATCCGCGGGCGTTCGCCCAATGGGCGGGCGGCGATCTGCGCCTGCTGTGCGGCGGCGACCCGGCCTCCGTCGCGCCAAGCAGCGTGCTGCTGCGCAGGCAGACGGAAAAGTGCTTTACCCAATCCGTCCACGTGGATATGGCCGACGCGGCGGCGGGCAGCGCGGCGGGCCTGACGGGCTATTACGACGAGCGCAGCTTTTTCCTCTTCGGCATCCGGAAGGAAACAGCGCGGTATTGCCTGGTCCTGATCGAGCAGATCGGCGACACCCGGCAGGAAAGGATTCTCAAGGAGCTGCCCGGGCCCGCCGCCGCGCTGACGGTGGAGGGCGACGGCTTCACCCGCCGCCTGCTGTGCGAAAACATAGAGGTCGGCGTTTTCCGCGCCGAATACCTGTGCGACGAGGGCGTGCAGGGCGGCAAGCGCTTCACCGGCGCTTTGGTCGGCGTGGCCGCGGTGGGCCAAGGGACCGCCGCGCTGAACGATTACCGGGACGCTATGCTGCCGCCCGCGCCGAAGGACTGACAAAGCGCCGCCGGCATGCGTTCCAAGCGTTTTTTCCCGAGGAATGAAACGGCCCGGCCGCGCAAAAAAGCGACCCGCCTGTAAGGGATGCGTCAAAATAAGCGCTTTTTTCCCATCTTTTCGCGGCGCATTGCTTGACAGGGGCATGGGAAAAGCCGTATAATATTAAATCGGAGAAGAAGCGGGAAAGGTTTGCTTTCACCGCTCCCATAGAAGGCAAAAGGAGGAATATCCCCATGGCAACGAAATTGACCATCGACGGCAACGGGGCAGTCAGCCACGTCGCGTATGCATTCAGCGACGTAGCCGCCATTTACCCCATCACGCCGTCCTCCACCATGGCCGAGTACGTGGACGAGTGGGCCGCCCAGGGCCGGAAGAATCTCTTCGGCCAGACGGTGCACGTAGCAGAAATGCAGTCCGAAGCAGGCGCCGCCGGCGCTGTGCACGGCTCTCTGGCCGCCGGTGCTCTGACCACCACCTTTACCGCGTCCCAGGGCCTGCTGCTGATGATCCCCAACATGTATAAGATCAGCGGCGAATTGCTGCCCGGCGTGTTCCACGTATCCGCCCGCGCGCTGGCCGCCCACGCCCTGAGCATCTTCGGCGACCACAGCGACGTGATGGCCTGCCGTCAGACCGGCTTCGCCATGCTGGCTTCCGGCTCCGTGCAGGAAGCCCATGATATGGCCCTGGTAGCCCATCTGAGCGCGATCAAGGGCTCCGTTCCCTTCCTGCATTTCTTCGACGGCTTCCGCACCAGCCATGAGATCCAGAAGATCGACGCCGCCGAATACGACGAGATCGCCAAGCTGGTGGATTGGGACAAGGTGAACGCTTTCCGCGCCAGCGCCCTGAACCCCGAACATCCCCACCAGGCGGGCACCGCCCAGAACCCCGATATCTATTTCCAGAATCGTGAAGCCGCCAATAAGTACTACGAAGCCATCCCCGGCATCGTGGAAGCTTATATGAAGAAGATCGCCAAGCTGACCGGCCGCAGCTATAAGCTGTTCGATTACTACGGCGCGGAAGACGCCGAAGAAGTGATCGTGGCCATGGGCTCCGGCTGCGAAGCCATTCACGAAACCATCGACGCCCTGCTCAAGAAGGGCAAGAAGATCGGCGTGGTGAAGGTGCATCTGTATCGTCCCTTCTCCGCCAAGCACTTCCTGGCCGCCGTGCCCGCCACCTGCAAGAAGATCGCCGTGCTGGACCGCACCAAGGAACCCGGTTCCCTGGGCGAGCCGCTGTACGAAGACGTGGTATCCGTGCTGGCGGAAAATGGCCGCAAGGACATCGAAGTGGTGGGCGGCCGCTACGGCCTGGGCAGCAAGGAATTCAACCCCACCATGGTCAAGGCTGTGTATGACAACCTGGCCAAGGCTGCCCCCAAGAACCACTTCACCGTAGGCATCACCGACGACGTGACCAAGACCAGCCTGAAGCTGGGCAAGCTGCTCAACGCCGCCCCCAAGGGCACCGTGAGCTGCAAATTCTACGGCCTGGGCTCCGACGGCACCGTGGGCGCCAACAAGAACTCCATCAAGATCATCGGCGATCATACCGATAAATTCGCGCAGGCCTATTTCGCCTACGACTCCAAGAAGTCCGGCGGCCTGACGGTGAGCCATCTGCGCTTTGGCGACGTGCCCATCCGCAGCACTTACCTGATCGACGCGGCCGACTTTATCGCCTGCCACAACCCCGCTTACGTGACCATGTACGACATGGTGTCCTCCCTGAAGGACGGCGGCACCTTCCTGCTCAACTCCCAGTGGGAGCCCGAGGATATGGATCAGCACCTGCCCGCCAAGATGAAGCAGCTGCTGGCCCAGAAGAAGGCGAAGTTCTACACCATCAACGCCATCGAGCTGGCCGCCAAGGTCGGCATGGGCGGCCGGATCAACACCATCATGCAGGCCGCGTTCTTCAAGCTGGCCAACATCATCCCCTACGAAGATGCCGATAAGTACATGAAGGCCTATGCCAAGAAGACCTACGGCAAGAAGGGCGACGCCGTTGTTCAGAAGAACTGGGACGCCATCGATATCGCCATCTCCGGCCTGAAGGAAGTCAAGGTTCCCGCGGAATGGGCCAACGCCACCACCGGCGCCGTGCCTGTGAAGGTGGAAGCCAGCGAATACTTCGACAAGCTGATCCAGCCCATCCTGGCCCAGGAAGGCGACCAGCTGCCCGTCAGCGCCTTTGATCCCCGCGGCTTCGTGGAAACCGGCACCACCAAGTATGAAAAGCGCGGCATCGCCGTCAAGGTGCCCGAATGGATCCCCGAAAATTGTATCCAGTGCGGCCAGTGCTCGCTGGTTTGCCCCCACGCCTGCATCCGTCCCATCCTGACCAAGGAAGGCGCCGAGAAGCCCGAAGGCTACATCACCAAGAAGGCCACCGGCAAGGAGCTGGCCGGCTACGAATACCGTATGCAGGTGAGCCCCCTGGATTGCACCGGCTGCGCCAACTGCGTGGAAGTGTGCCCCGCCAAGACTAAGGCCCTGGAAATGAAGCCCCTGGACGAACAGCGCAAGGAAGAGGTCAATTGGGAATTCGCCATGAAGCAGCCCAAGCCCGAAGTGAAGTTCTCCACCATGAACGTCAAGAACAGCCAGTTCCTGCAGCCGCTGTTTGAGTTCTCCGGCGCCTGCGCGGGCTGCGGCGAAACCCCCTACGTCAAGCTGGTCACCCAGCTGTTCGGCGACAGGATGATGATCGCCAACGCCACCGGCTGCTCCTCCATCTACGGCGGCTCCGCCCCCACCTGCCCCTACACCGTGAACGAAAAGGGCCAGGGCCCCGCCTGGGCAAACAGCCTGTTTGAGGATAACGCTGAGTTCGGCTTCGGCATGAACCTGGCCACCGTGCAGCGCCGCGAAAAGCTGGCGGACACCGTGCGCAAGCTGATCGCCGTCGATTGGGCGCAGCAGGCCATCAAGGATGCCGGCCAGGAATGGCTGGATAACATGGAAGACGCCGAAGGCAGCCGCGCTGCCGGCGAAAAGCTGCTGGCCGCCTGCAACGACGGGATCGAGGATGGCTGCCAGTGCGATGCCTGCGAATTGGCCCGCGAAGTGATCGCCAACGCCGATCTGCTGACCAAGAAGTCCATCTGGATCTTCGGCGGCGACGGCTGGGCCTATGACATCGGTTACGGCGGTGTGGACCACGTGCTGGCCCAGAATCAGGACGTCAACATCCTGGTGCTGGACACCGAAGTGTACTCCAACACCGGCGGCCAGGCTTCCAAGTCCACGCCCACCGGCTCGGTTGCGAAGTTCGCCGCCGCCGGTAAGCGCACCAAGAAGAAGGATCTGGGCATGATGGCCATGAGCTATGGCTATGTGTACGTGGCCACCGTGGCCATGAGCGCCGATCCCGCCCAGCTGATCAAGGCCATGACCGAGGCTGAAAAGTATCACGGCCCGTCCCTGATCATCGCGTACGCGCCCTGCATCAACCACGGCATCAACATGAGCAAGGCCCAGGCCGAAATCAAGAAGGCCGTGAAGGCCGGCTACTGGCCGCTGTATCGGTTCAACCCCGAAAAGGAACAGCCCCTCACCATCGACAGCAAGGATCCCACCGAAAGCTATCAGGACTTCATCCGCGGCGAAACCCGGTATCAGACGCTGCTGAAGATGTTCCCCGATGCCGCCGAGAAGCTCTTTGCCCAGAACGAAGAGGACGCCAAGGTCCGTCTTGCCAACTACAAGCGGATGGCTGGCCAGGCATAAGATCAATCCCCAAAACAACCAGGGGCCGCCGGAAAACCGACGGCCCCTTTTGTTGTCCTTTTTTATGGTTCTTCACAGAAACTTAGGGAAGGAAGAGACGACGCTCTATTGTCATCTTGAGCGGAGTGGAGCGAGAGCGGAACGGAGTCGAAAGATCTGTCAGTTGGCTGAACGATTCTCTCTTAGATCCCTCGACTGCGCCTCGCGCCTGCGCTCGGCTTCGCTCGGGATGACACCGAAGCGTTGTGGGTTGATCCGGTGTTTCCCGAACAAAACGTGAAGAACCTTTTTTATCTGCTAACCTCATTTCAGCATCGCAACATAATACCAGACAACAAACGCTGTCATCCCGACCGAAAGGAAGCCAAAGGCGGAAGGAAGCGGAGGGATCTGGCGCGGCTGATCAAGCCAACTTTCAGATCCCTCGATTCCGCTTCGCTCCACGCAGGATGACAAAAAAGTTTATACTTTCGTTAATAGTTTTCATTGAGAGCAGTATGAATGACAGAGATGAAATATGATGATCCCCATGCCAGATCTCTCCGGCATGGGGATGGTGGTCAGTTGATGATGCAGGGGATTTCGTTCTCTTTCGCGTATTCGGCGATTGTGGAGCCTGCTGTGGTTTCGATGGTCAGGCTGGTGCAATCCTGGAATGCAAAATTTCCAATCTCCTTGACCGAGGGACCGATATACAGCGATTCAAGGGCCTTGCAGCCCCAGAATGCGCTGCCTTCAATGGTGGTAAGATGGTCCGGAAGCGCCGGAATATTCAGCACCTCACAATTCAAAAAGGCATCATAGCCGATCGTTTTCAGCGTGGAAGGCAGCGACACCGTTTTCAGATAATCCGAATTGGAGAAAGTACTATCCGGGATAATGGTCACGCCCTCCGGCACGTCGATGTGGGTCAGCTTCTTATCGCCCTGGAAAGTATCTCCATTTCTATACACATCGTAATCGGTATACGCTTCAGGCACCTTATTGGTCCAATGCTTCGGATAATGGAAGCTCGCCAGATTCTCGCAATCCGCAAACGCGCCTTGGCCAATCACACACACGCTGTCAGGCAGATTCAGCGTTTTCAGGCTGTCGCAATCATGGAAGCAATATGAACCAACGATGACCAAGCCATTGGGGAAGGAAATATCCTTCAGGAACGAGCAGCGAGAAAACGCGCTATCCCCCAACACCTTCACATTCGCGGGCAGGGAAATTTCAGTGATTTTCGCGCAATGATCAAAAGCATAACCCTCAATGATTTCCAAGGTGGAGGGCAGAGAAACGGACTGCAGATAATCCGAGTTACTAAACGCATAATATGGTATACGAACGACGCCTTCCGGCACGTCGATATGAGGCAGTTTTTTATCGCCCTCAAAAATATGCCCCTCAAAACTGGAAGGATAATCCAAATATTCTTCGGGCAACACATTGGTCCAGCCCAGGGGATAATGGAAGCTGGCCAAATTCACGCAATCGGCAAACGCACTACTGCCGATGGCGACCACGCTGTCAGGCAAATCCATCTTCGTCATGCCCTTGCAGCCATAGAAGCACTGCTCCCCGATGATTTCCAGGCCGTCCGGGAACACCATATTGGGCAGGAACACGCAACCGCTGAAAGCATAGTTGCCAAGCACCCTCAGCATATCGGGCAGCTGGATGCTCTTTAGCCGCACGCATTTTGCAAAAGCAGAAAAACCAATTTCCTGTAGGGAAGCGGGCAGGGAAACGGATTGCAGATAATCGCACCCCTGGAACGCCTGGCCCGGCAGCTTTGTAACGCCCTCCGGCACGTCGATGTGGATCAGCTTGATATCGCCTCGGAAAATGTCGCCATCCGTGCTGACGTTGTACCCCAGGAATTGATTCGGGGTCACGTCCGTCCAATCGAGGGGATAATCAAAATACAGCAGGTTGGTGCAGTCGGCAAAGGCACTGTTGCCAATGGTGGTCACGCTGTCGGGCAAATGGATTTCCTCCAGCGCCACGCAGTCGGCAAAGCAGGCGTTGCCAATCATTTCCAGGCCGTCGTTGAAAGCGACGCCCTGCAGGTTTTCACAGTGAGAGAAAGCGGCATTCCCCAAGGCAATGGTGAATTCCGGCAATTCAATATGCTCAAACGAGGTATATGCAAACGCGGAAGCACCGATTTCCTTCAGGGATTGCGGGAAGGTGATGGATGCAAGCGAAGGCGCGTTGCCGAAAGCATAATCCGGCACCCGGGTGACGCCCTCCGGGATCTCCACGGAAGTCAGCGCGGTGCAGCCCACAAAAGGCCCTTCGGGGCTCATGTAATAGAGAGAATTGGGCACATCCTTCCAGGAAAGGGGATAATGGATCGTTTCCAGATGAACGCAATCCCGGAAAGCGAAATCGCCGATGTTTTCCACCGAATCGGGCAGCATCAGATCAGTCAGGCCGACGCAGCCGGAGAAGGCGTAGCAGCCGATATTCACCAGGGAATCCGAGAAGGAAATACCGGTCAGGGCGGTGCATTTGGAGAAAGCCCCGTATTCGATATCCGTCAGGGTATCCGGCATCACCACCTGCTGGATGTAGGGATTTTCGGCAAAAGCGCTTTCGCCGATGGTATTCACCCGATAGCCATCCAATTCATCGGGGATGGTGACCAGGCTTTCAATGCCGTTGTAGAAGGTGATCGTGGTGTAAAGGGCGTTTTGCGGCTCGTGCTCAAAGAGCGGCCCATCCTTCTGCACCCGGCCATTGAAGGGAATAAAATGCTCCCAGCACCAGATGGCGGCGTAGCTGCCGTCCAGGCCGGTGGCCTCCCATTCGCCGCAGCCCAGGAACGCGTCGTCGGCAATGAAGGTGATGGAGGGCGGCAGGTTGATTTCCTCCAACGTGCTGTAAGCGAAAGCCTGGCTTTCGATACGGTCGACACCATCGGGCAGGGTAACCTCGTGGGCGTCAATGCCGTAGAAGGCCATTTCGTCAATGATCGTCACTTTTCTGGGCACTTCGAAGGAATCATACCACGACCACGCATGCCCGGCAGCGCACAACGCCAGCATCAAAGCCACGCAAAGAACAGCCATATACCCTTTTTTCATGTGCTCTTCCCCCTCGTTGATCTTTCGTATCCAATACGCATGGCAAAAACCATGTTTATTTTACCATATTATGTATCCTTTTTCAATCCCCATTCTGCCCTGTCACCCCTGATGCAGGGGCAGCTCCACGATGAATGTGGCCCCGCGGCCCTCCTCGCTTTCCACGCTGATGGCGCCGCCGTGCAACAGCACCAGCTGGTGCACGATGCTCAGGCCCAGGCCCGTGCCGCCCTTTTCCCGGCTGCGGGCCTTATCCACCCGGTAGAAGCGGTCGAAAATATGGGGCAGGTTTTCCTTGGGGATGCCCGGGCCGTTGTCGGTCACGGTGAAGCGGGCGTCCCGGCCCTGGCGCTGCAAATTCACCCGGATGACGCCGCCATTTTGGGTGTATTTGACGGCGTTTTCCATCAGGTTATAAATCACCTGGTTCAATTTGGATTTATCGGCGTAGATATCGCAGGGATCGGACAGGGACAGCAAAATCTGCTGGCCCTTCTGGCTGGCGATGGGCTGCAGCCGGTGGGCGTTTTCCTTGATCAGCGCGGCGATGGACAGGTTCTCCCGGCTGAGCTTGACGTTCTGGCTGTCCATCTGCACCAGGGTCAGCAAATCGCTGACGATGGCACTGAGGCGGTCGATTTCATTGTTGATGTCGGTGAGGAATTCGGTGCGCAGGTCCTTATCCATTTCCGGCTGATAGATCAGCGATTCGATCATGATCTTCATGGTGGCCAGGGGGGTTTTCAATTCATGGCTGGCGTTGGAAACGAACTGATTGCGGGATTGATCCAGCGTTTCCAGCTTTTCCGACATGGAATTGAAGGCCAGGGCCAATTGCTTCATTTCGCCGCTGCCCCGCACCCGCACCCGGGAGGAAAAATCACCCTTGGACATGCGCTGGATGCCTCGGTTCAGCCCGGCGATGGGCCGGGTGATCACCCGGGAAAACACCCAGGAGGACAGCAGCGCCGCCGCGGCGATCAGCACGAAAATCAGGATCATCTGATCCTGCAATTGATAAAGGTTCTGCATGATTTCCTGCACGGGCGACACCAGCAGCAGCACCCCGATGATATCGGAGGCATACACGATGCCGGCGGTGCAATAGCCCGCCCAGGCGGTGCCGGTGCGGCGCATGAAAAGCAGCCGGCTGCGGTTCAGCACCGTGCCGGAATCCAATTCATGCACGCCGTAATCCACGCTTTGCCCCCGGACGAGGATGTTGGTCACCTCCGGGTACTGCAATCGCGCGCCGTACATTTCCCCATAGCTATCCAATTGTACCTTGCCGTTTTGATCCAGCAGCAAAATGCGGCCGCCCAGTTCGCCCCCCGCCGCCAGCAATTGGGCGTGCAGGGCCTGGGCGTCGCTGCGGGCCATCAGGGGCGCCACGCGGCTGGCCAGGGTTTCCAGGCTGCTGCGGTCGGAGCGGATGCGCTGCTCGAATAAAGAATCGCCCACCATGCCGCTCAGCGAGCTGGCCATTACATAGAAGGACAGCCCGACGATCAGCAGGAAGGCGAGCAAAATTTGCCACCGGATGCTGGCGAAGGGATTTTTAATCCTTATCGGTGAAATAGTAGCCCACTCCCCACTTGGTGAAGATAAACTCCGGCTGGGCGGTGTTGCGTTCGATCTTTTCCCGCAGGCGGCGGATATGCACGTCTACCGTCCGGGCATCGCCCATGTAGTCGTACTTCCACACCGTTTCCAGCATGGTTTCCCGGCTGAAAACCTTGCCCCGATTGGTGATGAAAAGCTGAAGCAGGTCGAATTCCTTGGCGGTCAGGCGGATTTCCTTGCCCCCCAGGGTGACCGACCGGTTCACGATGTTCACTTCCATATCGTGCACGCGGATGATCTTCTTTTCCTCGTTGGCGGCGGGCTGGGCGGCGCGGCGCAGCACCGTCTTGATCCGGGCCTTGACCTCCAGAATATTGAAGGGCTTGGTCATGTAATCGTCGGCGCCGTATTCCAGGCCCAGAATTTTATCCATATCTTCGCCCTTGGCGGTGAGCATCAGGATGGGCACGTTGCTGCTTTCCCGGATGCGCTGGCACACCTGAATGCCGTCCAGCTTGGGCAGCATCACGTCCAGCAGCACCAGGTCCACCGGCTGCTCAAAGAACACCTGCAGGGCCTCCTCGCCGTCGGCTGCGGTCAGAATTTCGTATCCTTCCTGTTCCAGGGTATAACGCAGGCCCTTCACAATCAGGGGCTCGTCATCCACCAATAGAATGCGCTTTGCCACTTCGTTTCATCCTTCCTCGTGATCGCGGGCAGCGGAAAAAAGCATATGCCACCCGGTTACCTCTATTTTACACGCAAAGCCTACCAAAAATCAAGTGAATTGCAACATTTTCTACAAATTTTTTTAAGAAAAAATTCAATTTAACAGTATAAAACGTAATACGAAGACGAAATTGCCCCCAAAACCGAGGAAAAATGGCCCGCAGCGCTTCTTCACGCCGGAAAATTTTACAGATTTTTTTCTTCATTCCGGGAAAATGGATTGACTTTCCTCCCAACCTCTGCTATAATATTTCCCGCTGACGGGTCCGTCGGCGTGCCGATATAGCTCAGTTGGTAGAGCGGCTGATTCGTAATCATCAGGTCAAGGGTTCGAGTCCCTTTATCGGCTCCATTTTTTACGAGGTGTAGCGCAGTTTGGTAGCGCGTTTGGTTCGGGACCAAAAGGTCGTGGGTTCAAATCCCGCCACCTCGACCAATCATTATGCATCAAATCCGCAGGATTTGGTGCTTTTTTGTTGCCAATTTTTGCAGGCGGACGGATTCATCCCCTTCGTACTTTGGCAAAATTCCGCTTTTTATCGCAGGGATTATCGCAAGCAACGTGATCAGAAGGCAGTCAAAGCCTTATGGGACAAGGCTTTTCGGGATTTCTCTGTTATCACATGGCGTATCGCAAGCAGCCAAAAACATCTGATTCATCATACTTGCAGCACGAGATAGGTCTTGTTCCTGAGTATGGGTATAAACGTCCCGCATCGTCGCTATGTCTGCCCAGCCGCCGACGGCTTGCAGGGTCTTATCATCCATCCCATTTCTATGGCATACCGTGGCAAACGTGTGGCGAAAGCAATGCGGTGTAGCCCCGTAAACGTTGATTTGATTTTTGATGCGCCGCCACATACATTTGACCGTCTGCTGAGTGACTGCGTCCTGAATGACGAATTCCTGGTTATCATCCGTATGCGTCAGCCAGGGGAGCAATGCGGGATTCAAGGGAATGATTCGATTCCCTTTCTCTGTTTTCGTCGGCCCTTCTACAGCCTCGTTTCCTTTGAAGGTGATCGTATTGTGAACGTCGATCCGCAGTCTGTCTATGTCCACATCCGCCCAGCGCAGGCCCAGCACTTCTTCCCTTCGCATTCCCGTATATGAAAGGGTATGCGCAGGGCAACAATGTGCGGCTGCAATGGTCAGCCTCTCATTCCTATGAAATGCCTTGGTATGTTCATGAAGTGCCCACTGTATTCGCTTCTCTTTCATATACCAATCAATTGTATGATCTGCCCATGGCGAAAACCTATATTAACGCCTATGCTCCTACCCAGGAATATATTCACGCAACAGTGCAAAAAATCATTGGACAAGAGCCTTTTGAAGGGCAGACTGATGATAATGTATGGTGTGGACGCTGGGATACGCGCTGCTAAAGGGGGATTCGCATGATTGAAACACATTATTTGATTGGTGTAGATTCTGATGGAACCGCTTTCAACAGCATGAACCGAAAACACATCGACGCTTTTATCCCTGCCGCTATTGAAATCTGGCATCTGAAAGGTGAAACAGCGAAACGATTTGCGGAGATTGAAAAAAAAGTCAATCTGTTTTCTTCGCTTCGCGGGATCAATCGCTTCCCCGGTCTGCTGAAAGTGTTTGAACAATTGAATCAGGAAGATGTTGGTTTGCAGGATGCCTTGCCATCCCTGGAA
>JAFUXH010000047.1 GCA_017470945.1 Clostridia bacterium
CGAGCGCGGCCAGGTGCTGGCGAAGCCCGGCTCCATCAAGCCCCACACTCACTTCTTCGGCCAGGTGTACGTGCTGAAGAAGGAAGAAGGCGGCCGTCATACCCCCTTCTTCAACGGCTATCGTCCCCAGTTCTTCTTCCGCACCACCGACGTGACCGGCTCCATCAAGCTGCCCGAGGGCGTTGAAATGGTTATGCCTGGCGACAACGTGGAAATGGAAGTCGAATTGATCACCCCCATCGCCATCGAAGCTGGTTTGCGTTTCGCTATCCGCGAAGGCGGCCACACCGTGGGCGCTGGCGCCGTGACCCGCATGGTCGAATAATTCAGGCTTATAAGCGTTCATCCTGCAGATCCCTGCGATCTGCAGGATTTTTTTGCATTTTGTTCATAAAGTGTAAACAATCGCCCAGGCGGTTGAAAAACATAAATATTTGTGATACAATACAAATTAGGAATTTATACGAAATTCCAGACTCAGATCCCGATTTGTTGGAAGGGAGGCGCAAGCATTGCGCAAATTTGTATTCTGCCTGATTTGCCTGGCGCTGCTTTTTACCGCGTCCGCCCTGGCGGAAACCTATAGCTTCAATGAAATCAACGCCAGTGTGGATATCCCCAAGGATTACGAGGTGGTGCTGACCCCCTTTAATTTGAGCGCCAACGCTGCCTGGATGGAAAGACACGGCATGGATTACGACGCCACGCTGAATGAATTTGAGGCGGAGGGCATCCTGCTGCAGGCGTACGACGCCGAAAATAACCGGGTGTTCGTGCTGTCGGCCCTGGCGGATCTGGATGGGCAGACCTATTTTGACCTGAACAATCAGGATGAGGCCATGCGCAAGGAATTCCGTACCAACCACACCAATGGGATCGGCTATTCCACGTTGGGCTATTCCTATTCCAGCGCCAAATGGGTGAATTACAAGGGGACCACCCTGCGCTTTTTGCAGACCAAGTATTCCCTGCGGCAGGACGGCCAGCAGGTGTGCACCGGCTATCAGCGGCGCACCATCCGCAACGGCTACACCATCACGCTGGATATGCAGGTGCGGGATCGGGCGGCCAAGGAAGCGGATAATACCGCCCTGGAAAAGATCATGAAAACCTTCACCTTTTCCCAGATCCTGCCTATGCCGGAGGTGCCGGTGAAGCTGTCGATCTCATCCGCACCGCCGACGGAGACCAACGAGGATACCTTCACCATCAAGGGCACCACCGGGAAAAACGCCAACGTGACTGCCACGGTGGTTTCCCTGGGCAGCGGCGGCAGCAAGAATTACAATGTGACGGCGGGGAAAAACGGCGCCTTCAGCATCAAGGTCACTCTGCCCGCCCAAGGCGTGTATTCCGTCACCCTGACGTCGGAAGCGGAGGGGGCCAAAACGGCCCAGCGGCTGTATTCCGTCACTTTCCGGCAGGGCATGCTGCCGGTGGATATCACATTGTCGCCCAACGCGGTGCTGTCCGACAGCACGGTAATTTCCGGCAGCACCATCGGCGGGGCCAAAACCCAGCTGTCGGTATCCGGCCCGGTGAATTTCAGCAAGACTTCTACCAGCAAAACCTTCAAATTCACCGTCGATACCAGCGCTCCCGGCACCTATCAATTCGTGCTGGCTGTGACCAAGAAAGGCCTGGAGGAGCGTGTGTTCACCTATACCGGCACCCGTACCTATACCGACGCGGAGCTGGAAGCCCGGATGCGCTCCTCCGCCAAAAAAGTCACTTACGCCCAATTGTCCAAGAACATCGCGGAGGGGAAAACCGTCACCTTCACCGGATATTTGACCGCGATCAACCCCAGCATCGACGAATGGGTGCTGACGGTGGCCATGACCAAATCTGGCTCCAGCTACAAGAACAGCGTGTATGTGATCAGCAAAACGCAGCCGCAGTTCGTGGTGGATGACCAGGTGAAGTTGTACGGCACCTACTCCGGCAAATACAGCGTGCTGGACGCCGATGGCAACGTGAAAACCTATCCCCGGGTAGACGCCATTCTGATCGAAGCGCTGTAATTCCTTCTATCTACTAAATAAAATCCCCGATTCTGCATCGAATCGGGGATTTGTTGTTCGATCGGTTTTGATCAATCGATATTGTGCTTCACGCGGTCGCGCTCCTCGGCGCGTTTGGCGTTGTTGAAGCGATCCAGCGTGCCGACCAGATAGCCGGTGATGCGGCGGATACGCTCAAAGGCGTGGCCGTTTTCCTCCCGGCCGCAGCAGGGGCAGGTATCGCCGATGATGCCGTTGAAGCCGCACAGGGGATCCCGGTCCACCGGGTGGTTGATGGAGCCGTAGCCGATGCCGCAGTCGTGCATATGGCGCACGATCTTTTCAAAGGCTTCCAGGTTCTTGGTGGGGTCGCCATCCATTTCCACATAGCTGATGTGGCCGGCGTTGGTCAGGGCGTGGTAGGGGCCTTCGATGCTGATCTTGTCAAAGGCGCTGATGGGATAATACACCGGCACGTGGAAGGAGTTGGTGTAATAATCCCGGTCGGTGACGCCCTCGATCACGCCGTAGCGCTCCCGGTCCATGCGCACGAAGCGGCCGGACAGGCCTTCGGCGGGGGTGGCCAGCAGGGTGTAATTCATTTTGCGTTCGGCGGTCAGCTTATCCAGGAAAGCGCGCATGAAGCCCACGATTTCCAGGCCCAGGTTCTGGCTTTCCTCGCATTCGCCGTGATGCTTGCCCCGAAGGGCCTTCAGCGCTTCCGCCAGGCCGATGAAGCCTACGGACAGGGTGCCGTGCTTGAGCACCTCCCGCACCTCTTCATCCCATTCCAGCTTTTCGGAATCAATCCACACGCCCTGGCCCATCAGGAAGGGGAAGTTGTATACCTTCTTGCGGGCGATGATTTCGTAGCGTTCGTCCAGCTGATCCACCACCAGCTTCATTTTATTTTCCAGCTCGTTAAAGAACCATTCCACGTCGCCGTTGGCCTTGATGGCGATGCGGGGCAGGTTGATGGAGGTGAAGGACAGGTTGCCCCGGCGGGGGGCGATTTCCCGGGTGCGGTCATAGGCGTTGCCCATCACGCGGGTACGGCAGCCCATGTAGCTCACTTCGGTTTCGGGGTGGCCGGGCTTGTAATACTGCAGGTTGAAGGGCGCGTCCAGGAAGGAGAAGTTGGGGAACAGCCGCTTGGCGCTGACCCGGATGGCCAGGCGGTACAGATCGTAATTGGGTTCGCCGGGGTTATAGTTGATGCCTTCCTTGACGCGGAAGATTTGGATGGGGAAGATGGGGGTTTCGCCCCGGCCCAGGCCAGCCTCGGTGGCCAGAAGCACCTGCTCCATGATCAGGCGGCCTTCGGGGGAGGTGTCGGTGCCGTAGTTGATGGAGGAGAAGGGCACCTGCGCGCCGGCGCGGGAATTCATGGTGTTCAGGTTGTGCACCAGGGCTTCCATGGCCTGGTAGGTGGAGCGGCGGGTTTCCTTGGTGGCATACTGCTGCACAAAATCAAAAATTTCCTGGGCGGAAGCGTCGAACAAGGGAGCGATCTTTTCCTTGAACGCGGCGACGAATTCTTCCTCGGGCTGCAGGGAAGGATGCAGGCCTGTTTCCGCTTCGATCTCATCCAGCAGGGCTTTGGCGGTATCGTCGGCGTTTTCGTCGCCCGCGCGCAGCGTCAGCGCCCGGGACAGGTTATCCCGGAAACGCTTGATAAAGGTTTTGCGCACGCCGGGGGCCATGCCGTAATCGAAATCCACGATGGATTGGCCGCCGTGCTGATCGTTCTGGTTGGCCTGAATGGCGATGCAGGCCAGGGCGGAATAGCTGGCGATATCTTTGGGCTCCCGCAGCACGCCGTGGCCGGTGGAGAAGCCGCCCTTGAACAGGGTGGACAGCTGGATCTGGCAGCAGGTGGTGGTCAGGGTCAGGAAGTCCAGATCGTGGATGTGAATATCCCCTTCCCGGTGGGCCTGGGCATGCTTGGGGTTGAGCACGAACATATCGTAAAACTGCTTGCTGCCCTCGCTGCCGAATTTCAGCATGCTGCCCATGGCGGTATCGCCGTTGATGTTGGCGTTTTCCCGCTTGATATCGCTGTCGATGGCGTCCTTATACGCGATATCCTCAAACACCTTCATCAGCCGGGTGTTCATTTCCCGAACGCGGCTGCGCTCGGCCCGGTAGAGGATATAGGCCTTGGCGGTACGCACAAAGCCTTTTTCGATCAGCACCCGCTCCACCGCGTCCTGCACTTCCTCCACGGTGGGCACGCTGCCGATATTTTCGTTGTTCTCCAGCTCGGTCTCTACCTGCTGGCTGATGGCCCGGGCGGTCTCTTCGCCCTTGGCGCTGCCGGATGCTTCAAACGCTTTTTGCACGGCGCCCTGGATTTTTTCCATGTCGAACGGCACGATACGGCCGTCCCGCTTCCGAATGGATGTAATCACGGTACGTTCCTCCAAAATTTTTCCGTTTATTTACGGAATCGTTACATTTCAAAACCGCACCTCAGTATATAAGGCGCGGCATGAATTGTCAATACCATATTTGGGATATTTTTGCGTTTTTTTTGGTTTGGCCACAATATCTTGTGGTTCTGGGCGATATTGTATTTCGCCTGTATTTCCCCTCAGGGCAGGATGATGGTCGGGTCCTTCCGGCGGGGGCGGTAGATGCAGAATTTGCTTCCGATGCACTGCACTGGGGCGGCGTGGGTTTTTTCGCACAGGGCAGCGCAGGCTTCCCGGGCGGTAAGGGGGGCTTCCCGCTGCACGGAGCACTTGATCAGCTCCCGTGCCTCCAGAACATTCCAGGCCTCGGTCACGGTGTTGTCGGTGATGCCGTCCTTGCCGATATAGAGGACGGGCTGCAGCGTGTTGCACAAAGAGCGCAGATAAGCCCGCTGCTTGCTGTTCAATGCCAATTCCATTTTCCTGATATCCTTTCTTTATTCCACAAAGTCAAATTCCATCTCTTCCATGCGCACGGTGCTGCCCTCCCGGGCCCCAGCCTGGCGCAGGGCGTCGATAATGCCGGCCCGGCGCATGGTGCGGTGGAACCAATTCATGGATTCCTCGTCGCTGAAATTCACGCTGTCCAGCAATTGCACGATGGCAGCGCCGGTGACCACGAACACCGGCCCGTCCATGGTGATTTCAAAGCCGCTGCTTTCCAGCATTTCAGGCAGCCACTCTTCCTCGGCAAATGGCTCCATGGGGGGCAGGGAGGCGAGGGTTTGGGCCACGCAGGCCATGAGCTGGTCAAAGCCCTGGCGGGTGGCTGCGCTGATGGGGAAAACGGGGTATTGACCGTTCACGTGGGCCTTGAGCATTTCGTAGCCCGTTTCGCCGTCAGGCAGATCCATTTTGTTGGCGGCGATGATCTGCGGCCGCGCCGCCAAATCGCCGTAGCGCTGCAATTCCTGGTTGATCTGCTCGTAATCCGATACGGGATCGCGGCCTTCGCTGCCGGCGGCGTCGATCACGTGCAGCAGCAGGCGGGTGCGCTCCACGTGCCGCAGGAAATCGTGGCCCAGCCCCGCGCCTTCGCTGGCGCCCTCCACCAGGCCGGGGATATCGGCCATGATGAAATCCTGCCCGTGATGGCGCACCATGCCCAGGTTGGGGGTCAGGGTGGTGAAATGATAGTTGGCAATTTTGGGCTTGGCCGCCGTGACTACCGACAGGATGGTGCTTTTACCCACGTTGGGATATCCCACCAGCCCCACGTCGGCGATGGATTTCAATTCCAGGGTGAATTCGTGCCGCTCGGTTTTGATGCCGGGCTTGGCGAAATTAGGCGCTTGCCGGGTGGGAGTGGCGAAATGGCTGTTGCCCCAGCCGCCCCGGCCGCCCCGCAGCAGCACCTTTTCCCGGCCCGCTTCATACATATCGGCTACCACCACGCCGGTGGCCTTATCCCGCACCACAGTGCCCACCGGCACCTTCACGATCAGGTTTTCGCCCTTTTTGCCCTGGCGGCGGCCGGAGGAACCGTCCGTTCCGGCCTCCGCTTCGTATTTGCTGCGGAAGCGAAAATCCAGCAGGGTGTGCATGTTCACGTCGGCGTACAGGATCACGTCGCCCCCGTGGCCGCCGTCGCCGCCGTCAGGCCCGCCGTTCTGCACGAATTTTTCCCGGTGAAAAGAAACGCAGCCGTTCCCGCCGTTGCCGGCCTTGGCGATGAAGGGCGCGCGATCAACAAAAGAAGCCATACGTTCCTCCTGGCGCTTGATAAAGCAATATAGTATACCATGGGTCGGCGCTGAAATGCAATCCTTTTTCGCGCGTCCTTTGAAAAAAGCATGCAAAAACGCCCTGGTCACAGCAAGGATCAGGGCGAGGCGGAGGATCGTTTGATTATTTCGCGGACAAATACGCGTCGATGGCCGCGGCGGCGGTTTTGCCGGCCCCCATGGCCAGGATCACCGTGGCGGCGCCGGTGACGGCGTCCCCGCCAGCGTACACCCCGGGGCGGGAGGTGAGGCCCGTTTCCTCGTTAACGATGATGCCGCCCCACTTCTGGGTTTCCAGCCCTTCGGTGGTGGATTTGATCAGCGGGTTGGGGGAGGTGCCCAGGGCCATGATCACGCAGTCCAGATCGAGGGTGAATTCGCTGCCCTCCTTGGGCACCGGGCGGCGGCGGCCGGAAGCGTCCGGCTCGCCCAATTCCATCTCCTGGCACCGGGCGGCGCGCACCCAGCCCTGATCATCCCCCATGATCTCCAAGGGGTTGGTGAGGAATTTGAATTGGATGCCCTCCTCCATGGCGTGCTCCACTTCTTCCCGGCGGGCGGGCAATTCCGCCTCCGTGCGGCGATACAGGATGGTCACGTCGGCCCCCAGGCGCTTGGCGCAGCGGGCCGCGTCCATGGCCACGTTGCCGCCGCCCACCACCGCCACGTGCCTGCCGTGCTGGATGGGGGTATCGCCGTCGGGCTGATAGGCCTTCATCAGGTTGATGCGGGTCAAAAACTCGTTGGCGGAATAAACGCCCTTCAGGTTCTCCCCGGGGATGTTCATGAATTTGGGCAGCCCCGCGCCGGAGCCGATGAACACCGCCTCGAACCCGTATTCCTGCATCAATTCGTCGATGGTGATGGTGCGGCCGATCACCACGTTGGTTTCCACTCGCACGCCCAGGGCGATCAGGGTGTCGATTTCCTTTTGCACGATGGCCTTGGGCAGGCGGAATTCGGGAATGCCGTATACCAGCACGCCGCCGGCCAGGTGCAGCGCCTCAAAGACGGTGACCTGGTAGCCCATCTTGGCCAGATCCCCCGCGCAGGTGAGCCCGGAGGGGCCGGAGCCGATCACCGCCACCCGATGCCCGTTGGAGGCGGGCTTTTCGGGGGCCTTCGCGCAGTGGGCGTTGTGATAATCGGCGGCGAAGCGCTCCAGCCTGCCGATGGCCACCGGCTCGCCCTTCTTGCCCCGCACGCACTGGCATTCGCACTGGCTTTCCTGCGGGCACACCCGGCCGCACACCGCGGGCAGGGAGGAGGATTGGGCGATGATCTGATACGCTTCTTCAAAATTCCCCTGGGCCATTTGCTGGATAAAATCGGGGATGTGCACCCGCACGGGGCAGCCCGATACGCAGGGCCTGTTTTTGCAGTTTAGGCAGCGCTGGGCCTCGTCGATGGCCTGCTCGGGGGTATAGCCCAGGGCCACCTCCAGGAAATTCCGGTTGCGCTCCTCCGGGGCCTGGGAGGGCATGGGGTTCTTTTTCAGGGCCATGTTGGGCATATCAATTCGCCTCCTTGAACAGGTTGCAGGCTTTTTCATAGGCATGACGCTCGAAATCCTGATAGGTGCGGCCCCGGGCGATGGCCTCGTCAAAATCGATCTCATGGGCGTTGAATTCCGGGCCGTCCACGCAGGCGAAGCGGGTCTTTCCGCCCACCGTCAGCCGGCAGCCGCCGCACATGCCGGTGCCGTCGATCATGATGGGGTTCATGCTGGCGATGGTTTTGACGCCGTACTCCTTCGTCAGGCGGCTGACGAATTTCATCATGGGCAAGGGCCCAATGGTGATTACTTCGTCATATTGCTCGCCGCTTTCAATCAAGGCGCGCAAAGCGTCTGTCACCAGGCCCTTTTCGCCCCAGGTGCCGTCGTCGCTCATGCGCTTGAGCACGGTGCTGACGGCGGCGAATTCATCCTCCAGGATCTTCAGATCCCGATTCCGGAAGCCGATGATGCTGTGCACCTCGGCGCCTTGATCGTGCAGCTTTTTCGCCACGGGGTAGGCGATGGCGCAGCCCACGCCGCCGCCCACCACGGCCACCTTGCGCAGCCCCTCGGTGTGGGTGGCGCGGCCCAGCGGGCCCACGAAATCGTGAATGAAATCCCCCTCGTTCAGGTGGTTCAGCTTTTCGGTGGTGCCGCCCACGATTTGGAAAATGATGGTGATGGTGCCCTTTTCCCGGTCGTAATCCGCCACGGTCAGGGGGATGCGTTCCCCGTTTTCATCCACGCGCAGAATGATGAATTGGCCGGGCTCCGCCTTCCGGGCCACCAGCGGGGCGTCCACCTTCATCAGGGTCACGGTGGGGTTCAGGCTTTTCTTTTCCAGAATTTTATTCAAGGGTCATCCTCCTTTGGCTTTTGGCCGAATGGACAATTGCATGCTGATGCAAGCTCCATTATAGCAGATTTCACGGGAAATTTGTATGAAAAATTCAGGCTTCCCAAGAATATTTTGCATTTATGCGGTACTTTTTTCTTGACGGTTTTTCCGGAACGCTGTATCATGATCCTATCCTCATCGGCATGGAAAGGAGCAAGGGGCGGGTATGAAGCAAACATCCAACCGGGAAAGGACCAGGCGGGTCGCCCTGTCCGGCCTGCTGATCGCCATGATGCTGGTGCTGGGCTATGTGGAAAGCCTGATCCCGGCGGTCAGCGGCGTGCCGGGCATCAAGCTGGGGCTTTCCAACGGCGTGCTGATTTTTGCCGTGTATATGCTGGACCTGCCCACGGCCTGGGTGCTGATGGTGCTGAAGGTGCTGCTCAGCGGGCTTTTGTTCGGCGGGTTCAATACCATCATGTATGCCCTGGCAGGGGGCGTGCTGAGCATGCTGGGTATGACGCTGCTCAGCCGGCTGCAGGGCATGCATCCGGTCACCGTTAGTATGGCGGGGGGCGTTTTGCACAATGTGGGCCAGGTGCTGGTGGCCATCGCGGTGCTGGGCACCCAGCAATTGTATTATTATATGGCGATTCTGGTGCTGGTAGGCGCGGCCTGCGGGGCCCTGACTGGCGTGTGCGCCAACAGCGTGATGAAGCACCTGAAGAAAATGAAATAAGCAAAAGGATCGTCAGGATCGTTTGAGCGGATGGGTTTTCCCGTCCGCTTTTCATTTGCACAGCTTGAAGCGCATACCATGGGGCGGAGGGGAAGGAAAAATGCTGCTTCGCTTGATCTTATGTATCATGAGCGCCATGGTGGGCGCGGGGTTCGCTTCCGGCCGGGAGATCCTGTGGTTTTTCAGCCGGTACGGCTCCTTTTCCTGGGGGCTGATCGCCCTGGCCGGGGGCGGGATGGCCTGGCTGATTGACCGGGCGATGGCATTTCCCAGCCTGCAGGCCCTGCTTCCGGGCGGTTTATGGAAGAAGCCGGGGCAAGGCGCGCTTCTGCTGATGCTGCTGTGTACGGCGGGGGCCATGGCGGCAGCGGCGGGGGAGCTGGCGGCGCTGATCATTCCCTTGCGTTACGCCCGGGGCCTGGGTATGGCGGTCGCGATCGCCGGCTGTCTTGCGCTGTCGGATCGCTGCGTGGCGGCGCTGGGGTGGATCGGCGGGGCGCTTTTGCCGGTGCTGATCCTGGCGCTGCTTTTGTGCCTGCGCATCCCGGGGGAGGCGCTGCCGGCGGAGGTTCCCGGCTGGAAGAGTATTCCCGGGGCGATCACGCAGGCGGCCTGCTATGCCGGGCTGAACGTGCTATTGTCCGCCGGGGTGCTGTGCGAAGCGGGAAAGCGATGCGCGCCTTCCCAGCGGAAGTGGGCGGCCATTGGCGCGGGCGCGTTGATCGCCCTGCTGCTGGCCCTTGGCAACGCGGCGCTGCTGCCTCATCTGCGCGCGTTGCGGGATCAGCCCCTGCCGTTTGTGCAGCTGCTGCGGGGCTACGGGAAAACGGGCTTTTATCTGGCGGCGGCGGTGCTGTACCTGGCGGTGGTCACCACGCTGATTGCCGTATGCCGGGGAGCGCTGGCGGGGATGGAGGGCTGGCGGGGACGGCACAAAAAAATCAGCGTCGGCTTGATCGCGGCGCTGATTGGCCTGAGCGGCTTTGAAAATATTGTAGCGACGGTTTACCCGGCGCTGGGCCTTGTCAGCCTGCTTCTTTTCCTCCTGGCGGGGAGGGAACGAAGGTTTAATCGACGTGGCAGGCGAAGGCCACCCAGTCGCCCTTGTGCTGAATTTCGTCGATCCCATAGCCGGCGGCCAGCAGGGCTTCGTTGACGTCGGCTTCCGCCTCGGCGATGATGCCGGAGCAGATGAACCGCCCGCCGGGGGTCAAATGCTTTTTCAGCGGGGCGGCCAGCATGCAGATTACCGGGGCCAGGATGTTGGCCACCGCGAAATCGAATCGCTGGGACAGGCCCTGAAGCAGATCGCCTTGGCGCACCGCAATGGCCTCCGTCAGGCCGTTGTGGGCCACGTTTTCCCTGGCGACGCGCACCGCGTCGGGGTCGATATCCACCGCCACGATCCCCATGGCCCCCAGCCTGGCGGCGGCGATGGCCAGGATGCCGCTGCCGGTGCCCACGTCCAGCAGGGAACCGCCCCGATAGTATTTTTCGATCAGCCCCACGCACATGGCGGTGGTTTCGTGGGTGCCGGTGCCAAAGGCCATGCCGGGGTCGATCTCGATGATCAGATCCCCCGCCTGGGCCTGCCAGGGCTCCCAGGTGGGCTTTACCACCATGTGATCCCCCAGCCGGAAGGGCTTGTAATACTGCTTCCAGTTTTCGCTCCAATCCTCTTCCTTGACGCCCTGTAGCGTGATGCTCAGCGTGCCCAGGGAGGGGTCCTTCATCAGGGCCAATTGCTCCCGCAGGGAGCTCAATACCCGCGAAGTGCTCTCCTGGTCGAACCAGGCCTTCACCTGCACGTCCTCCGGCATGGCGTCGATGACGCTTTGATCCATCAGCTCCCAGTTGGCGGTGGGCTTGCCGGGGTCGGGCAGGTCGGCCCGATCCAGGATCTGGGTGCCCACAGCGCCCAGGCGCATCAGGATATCTGAAACGATTTCCGATCCCGGGGTGGTGGTGGATACGGTTACTTCTGTGTATTCCATGCTGCTTCCTCCGCGTGCCGGAACAGGCGCATCAGCACCAGGTCGTGATACGCCCCTTCCCGGTATATTTCCTTTTCCAGCCGTCCTTCCACTTCAAAGCCGCATTTTTCATAGCAGCGCAGGGCGGGCGTGTTGAAATCGATCACCGATACTTTGATTTTCCGCAGGTTCATCTCATCAAAGCCAAAGGCGCACAGGGTGCGGATGGCGTCGGCCCCGTAGCCCTTACCCCGGTAGCGGGCGTCGCCGATCAAAATGGCCAATTCGCCCACCCGGTTTTTCCAATTGATTTGAATAAACCCGCACTGGCCGATCAGAACTCGGTCTGTTTTCGTTTCCAGGGCGAATTGATACGCGCCGGTGGAGCGGTTGGTGTTGCCGCCCATCTCCCGGGCTGCGTCATCCACCGTGGCGGGGTACAGGATGTTGCCCGACGCGCAGCGCATGACGCTGTAATCGTTGCTGAAATCCTGCAGCTTCATCAGATCGCTGCTGTCCATGGCCCGCAGGCGGACCAGCTGGCCTTCGTACATGGCGAGGCTCCTTCCGTAAGTGATCGCGCTTCATGATAGCGCCGGGGAGGGGCGCTTGTCAAGGGGCGGGCGTGGGGGTGATCCGGGTAACGAACTGGGCCATCACGTAGCCCTCCGCGTCGTCGGTGCGCACCTTCAGCCATTCCCCCTGATCCTGGGTGACGATCAGGGCCTGGCCGTAATACAATTGCCGCAGTACGGCGGCCTGGGTGTTGGGCTCGGCCCGCAGGTTCAGGTAGGAGGTCGCCCCGATGTTGGTCACCGTGACCAGGGATTGGCCCGGCCCGGGGGTGCTGCGCACCGGCATCAGGGTGGGCCGGGGCGTGGGGGTGGCCGCCGGCCCGGGGGTGGCCAGGAAACGGGCGGCCAGGGCGGTGGGCAGGGTGAAGGTGTAATCCATTGGGCTCACCGTCATGCCGGGATAGTAGAATTTCAGGATCTGGTCATAGGTCCACCGGTGGTTTTCCGCCATGACTTGCGCGCCCCGCTGGCTCATGCCCACCCCGTGGCCATAGCGGCGGGCCTCCAGGATAAAGGCCGTATCGTTTTCCCGGATGGTCATGATCTCGTTGCTGCCGCCGTTGATGGAAAGGCCGAGGGCTCCTTCCACCGTGGGGAACAAATTGAGGGAAATCACGATGGGGCTGGGCAGCGGCTGCATGGATGACCAGGCTTCCCGCTTTTCTTTTTTATCGGGGACCGGGGTCGAAGGCGCCTCCCGGGGATTGTCGAACATGGATACGTCCTCTTCGTTGTCCTCCTCGATCAGCCTTCGACCCTCCGCCTGCAGCGTCAGGCGCAGGGCCGTCATGATCTTCGAGGGGGTATCGGTATACAGGGGCGATTCCACCTTCGCGTCCAGAATGCCGGTGACCCGGATGTGGGCCATATCCCCGTCGTAGCCCATGGCTTCCACAGTTTCGGACAGGATGCTCATGATCGTTTCCTTCAGGGGCCCCAGGTGATCGTTATCGGAAAGGGATTTTGGAAACGCAAAGCTTTTCACCGTGCTTTCGGGGTTTTCCAGGTCGTAGGGATCATCCGTCATGGCAAGGTAGCCGTAATCGCCGCGGCCCCACACGTGCAATGGGATTTCCGTCTGGCCGCCGTTGCTGGCGGTGTAGAAGCATTCGGCCAGGGCGCCTTTGTAATACCCGCACTGTCCCGCCGTTTCCCGAACGGCCTGGGCGGCCCGGGCGTTTTCTTTTTTTACGCCCAAATAAACCTGATCGTTGGTGTTGTCCACCACGTCGTAATCCTTTTTCTGGCTGTTGACCGCCCGGCGCAGCGCGTAGGTGCGGGCCGCCACAGCCTGGGCCTTCAGGGCTTCCAGGGGGAAGGAATCGCTCATTTCGTAGGGCACCACGCCCAGCAAATACTCCTCCACCGGCGCGTACAGGATGGCCTGCAGCTGCCCGTTTTGGATGGAAAGCTGCAGATCGCCGGGGTGCAATTCATAAGCCCCGTTGACCCGGAAGCCGTTTTCCTGACCATCCGTCACCGCGTGGCGAGTGAAGGTGACCTGCTGTCCCGCGTCGAAGGCCAGGCCCTCGTAATACACAAAAATGGATTGATCCGCCAGCGCGGCCACCACGTGGCTGCCCCGCTGGAAGGACAAGCCCTGCACGGTATAGCTGCCGTCCAATGCGATTTCGACGCGATCGGTCAGGCTCAGCTTGGTCAAAAGCACCCGAATGACACCGCTGCTTTTTTCCGCCCTGGCCGGCAGCGCAGCCAGCGGCAGCACGATCAAAAGCGCCAGCAGCAGCGATAAACAGCGTCGGGGTTTCATGAAAGCGGTCATCTCCTTCCCGGATGGCGGCAACAATACGTCAGGGGTTCAGCCGGTGCAGCAGGTTGAAATCCTTCACGGTGCTCAGCGCCGCCCAAAACAGAGCGTAGGTTTGCTGATAGCCGCAAATCAGGCCGGCATCGTTTTTGATGGGGGAAATCACTTCGCTGCCGGGGATGCACTCCCGCACGGCGGCGCGCACCCGTTCATCGGCGCTTTCGCTGAAGGGATCGGCGGCCAGCACCTGCTTTTCACCGTTCACCGTGCGCCCGCCGATCAGCGCCACGATGTGGCCCACCCGCAGGTTGCACAATGCCGCGCCGCCCCGCAGCAGGTGATCATGCAGTGTATCCAGGTCGTTGCGCAGGCCGTCGCCCTGGTAGGCAAAGCCGTGGCGGGCGGCCAGGCCGTGGGCCTGCATGGCGGCCAGCAGGGTGGGCCGGTCGGTGCCAGTATCATCCCGCCCGCCGGTTTGGCAGGCAAAATCGGCCAATTTTTCCGGGTCCACCCGTTCGCCCCGCAAATATTGGGCGGCGTTGACGATGGAAAAAATGCCGCAGCCGGCGTTGGTCAGCGTGGAGCCGTTGTGGTCCCATTCGTAGGGGTGGGTCCAATCCCGGCAGCGCTGATTGCCCAATTCGTAATGGATGCCATCGTAATCCACAGAAATATATTTCCCGGTCAGTTCCACGGTTATACACTCCTTTTCCCATATACGATCACAGCAGACGTGGTTTTCACATCATATTATATCGGAAAAGCGCCAAATTGCCAACGGCAAAGTTTTTCTTCCGCTGCGGAAATCTGCGAAATTTGCAAAAAAATCGGGCGAAAACCGAATGAGAAAAAACAGAATACGGTATGTTTATGGCTGGTTGACGCAGGGAAAACTGTACGGAAGCAGGCTTTGTTTCCGTTTTGTCTCGTTTTGCGGTCTTTGATACGGGGGTTCGCCCCATTTTCTTTTTTGATGAAAAACCGAAATTTGGGCTTTTCAGGATCTGGTGATCTGTGATATAATCAATAGGTTAAAAGGGGAGGTGCTGCCTATGCGAAGCATGACGGGCTACGGCCGCCGGCAAATCAGCCGGGATGGGCGGGAAATGACGGTGGAGATCAAAACGGTGAATCACCGGTTTTTGGATGTATCGATCCGTTTGCCCCGGGCGCTCTCCTTTGCGGAGGACGCGTTGCGCAAGCAAATCGCCGCCGCTCTTCGCCGGGGCCACGCCGACGTATCGGTGACCTATGTGAACCTGCGGCAGGACGCCCGGGAGGTGCGGCTGGACGAGGGGCTGGCGCTTCAATACAAGGAAGCACTGCTGAACGCCCGGCTCATCGCGCGGGGCGAAAGATCCTCCATCCGGGATGAGGATGTGGCCTGGATCGTTCAGCAGCCGGACGTGATGCAGGTGACGGTGAAGGAGGAGGATCAGGAGGCGGTGCTTTCCCTGCTGCGGGATACCGCCGGCGCAGCCCTTGCCGACGTGACCGCCATGCGGGACCGGGAGGGGGAAGCCCTGAAGGCTGATCTGTCCTTCCATCTGGACGAGGTGGCCCGGCTTCGGGAAGAAATCGCCCGTCTGGCCCCCGGCGTGCCCAAGGCGTATCAGGAAAAAATGCAGGCCCGGGTCAAGGAATTGGGCGTGCAGGAGATCGACCCCCAGCGCCTGGCCCAGGAAGTGGCCCTGATGGCCGACCGCTGCGCTATCGACGAGGAATTATCCCGCCTGGAATCCCACATATCGCAGATGCGCGGCGCGCTGCAGGCCCGGGACGAGGTGGGCCGCCGCCTGGATTTTCTGACCCAGGAATTGAACCGGGAGGTCAACACCATCGGTTCCAAGGCGTCGGACGCGGAAATCACCAAGCTGGTGGTGCAGGGCAAAAGCGAGATCGAAAAGCTGCGGGAGCAGGTGCAGAACGTGGAGTGATCGGATATGAGATTTCTGAATATCGGCTTTGGCAATCTGGTGGCCGCCGGGCGGATCATCGCCGTGGTAGCGCCGGATTCCGCGCCGGTCAAGCGGCTGGTGCAGGAGGCCAGGGATTCCGGCCGCCTGGTGGATGGCACGGCGGGGCGGCGCACCCGGGCGGTGCTGATGATGGACGACGGGCACGTGGTGCTGTCCGCCGTGCAGCCGGAAACCATCGCCGGCCGCCTGCAATCTGATACGGAAGAAGGAAAAGGCAAATGAAGGAAGACAGAAAAGGAATGCTGATCGTGATTTCCGGCCCCTCCGGCACGGGAAAAGGCACCATCTGCAAAAAGCTGCTGGCGGAGGACCCCAGCCTGACGTTTTCCGTCAGCGCCACCACCCGCGGCCCCCGGTACGACGAAATCGACGGGGTGCACTATTTCTTTCTGACGGAAGCGCAGTATGACGATTTGCTGGCTCAGGACGCCTTTTTGGAGCACGCCACCGTGCACGGCCACCGGTACGGCACGCTGAAAAGCCAGGTGGAGGAATTGATGGCCAAGGGCCTCAACGTGGTGCTGGATATCGATCCCCAAGGCGCGCGGGAGGTCATGCGGCAAAAGCCGGACTGCGTGTCGATCTTCATCCTGCCCCCGTCCTACGCGGAACTGCGGGTACGGTTGCACACCCGCAATACCGACGATCCCCAGGAGATCGAGCGCCGCCTGGGCAACGCCAAGGGCGAAATCGACCAGATGCATTTGTATCAATACGCCGTGGTGAACGACGACCTGGAATTGGCCTACAGCCAGGTGGCCAGCATCATCGCCGCGGAAAAACAGCGTACAACCCGGTATTTCCCCGTGGTTGAATGATAGAGGAGGAAAAGAACCATGCCTGTAAACAAGCCTGCCATTGACGAACTGTGTGAAAAAGTGGATTGCCGCTATACCCTGGTGGTGGAATCGGCCAAGCGCGCCCGGGAACTGGTGGGCGGCAGCCAGCCCCTGATCGACCCCAAGGATAAGAAGCCCGTATCCATCGCCGTGGATGAAATCAACCGGGGGCTTTTGACCTATCACCGCAACCTGGAAGACGAAGAGGGCTGAGAAAACCATGAACCTGGAAGGAAAGCAGATCGTGCTGGGGGTGACCGGGGGCATCGCCGCCTATAAGGCGTGCGAAGTGACCTCCCGGCTCAAAAAGGCCGGGGCTCAGGTGCACGTGGTCATGACGAAGAACGCCTGCGAATTCGTGACCCCCCTGACGTTTGAAACCCTGTCCAACCACCCCGCCGTCACCGATACCTTCGCCCGCCCCGAAACCTGGGAGGTGGAGCACGTGGCCCTGGCCAAACGGGCCGATCTGTTCGTGATCGCCCCGGCCACCGCCAACATCCTGGCCAAAATGGCCTGCGGCATTGCCGATGATATGCTGTCCACCACCGTGCTGGCCACCCGGGCGCCCATTCTGGTGGCCCCGGCGATGAACACCGGTATGTGGGAAAACGCCGCCACCCGGCAGAACGTGGAAACGCTGAAAAGCCGGGGCGTGCGCTTCATCGGGCCGGAGGGGGGCTATTTGGCCTGCGGCGATACCGGCGCCGGGCGCATGAGCGAGCCGGAGCAGATCGTTCGGGCCATCGAGGAGATCCTGTGCCCCCGCCTGGATTTTGCGGGCGTGCGGGTGCTGGTCACCGCCGGCCCCACCCAGGAAAAAATCGACCCCGTCCGGTATCTGACCAACCGCTCCAGCGGCAAAATGGGCTATGCCATCGCCGAGGCCGCCCGGCAGCGGGGGGCGCAGGTGACGCTGATTTCCGGGCCCACCAATCTGGCCGCCCCCGCGGGGGTGGAGCGGGTGGATATCCTGTCCACCCAGGATCTGTACGAGGCCATGACGGCCCGCTGTCCCCAGGCGGACGTGGTGATCCAGGCCGCCGCCCCGGCGGATTTTACGCCGGAAAAAGCAGCCGATCAGAAAATCAAAAAGCAGGGGGACGGGCCGCTGACCCTTTCCTTCCGCCAGACGCCGGACGTGGCCGCCGCCGTTGGCAGGCAAAAACGCAGCGGCCAGGTGCTGGTGGGCTTCGCCGCGGAAACCAACGACGTGATGGAAAACGCCGGCCAGAAGCTGAGCAAAAAGAACCTGGATATGATCGTGGCCAACGACGTAACGGCCCCCGGTGCGGGGTTCGACGTGGATACCAACATCGTCACCTTCCTAACAAACGATGGGGCCGAGACCCTGCCCTGCCTGCCCAAGCGGCAGGTGGCCGATGAATTGCTGGACCGGGCGGTCCGTATCCTGCGCAAGCATTGAGGAGGAGCAGCCTGTGTACGCGGAAATCATCGTGGATATCGCATCCGAGCAGGTGGACCGCGTATTCACTTACCGGGTGCCCCAGGGGATGGAATTGGCCCCCGGCACACGGGTGCAGGTGCCCTTCGGCCCCCGAATGAAGGAAGGCTTCGTGATCCGGTTAAAGGAGCGGGCCGATTTTGACGAAAGCAGGATCAAAAACGTGGCGGCCAGGCTGGAAGCCTACCCCGCCCTGCTGCCTCCCCTGATGGCGCTGGCGGAGGAAATCCGGCAAAAGGCCCACTGCCCGCTGTGCGAGGCGCTGCGGCTGATGATCCCAGCGGAAATGCGGGGTGGCCGGATCAAGGTGAAAACCGAGCCCTACGCCCGTCTGCTGATCCCACCGGATCGGATCGACGAGGCCATTCAGGCCCAGAAAAGATCCAAAAAGCGGCAGCTGCTGATCACGCTCCTGTCCGACGGGCAGGCCCATCCCTTAGAGGAATTGCGGGGCATGATCCGGGACGTGCGGGAGCCGCTGAATTACCTGGTGGAAAAAGAAATGGCGGAGGTGTTTGACAAAGAAGCCCTCCGCTCGCCTTATTATGGCCGGGTGGACGCGCCGCCCGACCCCGCGCTGACCGACGAACAGCGGGAAGCGCTGAGCGAATTGATCCCCGCCCTGCAGCGCCCGGAAAAACCCTTCCTTCTGCACGGGGTCACCGGCTCCGGCAAAACGGAGGTGTATATCCGTTTGGTGCGGGAAGCGCTGAAAATGGGCAAGGGGGCCATCATCCTGGTGCCGGAAATCGTGCTGACGCCCCAGATGATCACCTGGTTCCATTCCCGCTTCGGCAACGCCATGGCGGTGCTGCATTCCAGGCTGTCCGCCGGGGAACGGTTTGACGAGTGGCGGCGCATCCGATTGGGGGATGCCCGCATCGTCATCGGCGCGCGGTCGGCAGTGTTTGCCCCGGTGGAGAATTTGGGGGCCATCATCGTGGATGAGGAGCACGAGCAAACCTACCTTTCCGACCGCTTCCCCCAGTACGACGCCCGGGAAATCGCCGCATCCCGGGGAAAAAGGGAGGGGGCGGTGGTGCTTTTATCCAGCGCCACCCCCAGCGTGTATTCCTACGCCATGGCCCGCCGGGGAGATTATATGCTCATCGAAATGCCCCATCGGGTGCTGAACCGCCCGCTGCCCCGGGTGCATGTGGTGGATATGCGGGAGGAACTGCGCCTGGGCAACCACGGCATGTTTTCCAATCTGCTGCAGCAGAAGCTGGACGACTGCATCGCCCGCGGCCAGCAGGCCATGCTGTTCATCAACCGGCGGGGGTACGCCAGCTCGGTCAATTGCCGCAAGTGCGGGGAAACCATCAAATGCAGCCGGTGCGACGTATCGCTGACCTATCACAGCTTTGATCACACCCTGCGCTGCCATTATTGCGGGGGCATCCAGCCCATGCCCAAGACGTGCCCCGCCTGCGGCAGCCCCTACATCCGCCCCATGGGCATCGGTACCCAGAAGGTGGAGGAGGAGCTGAACAAGCGCTTCCCCGGCGCGGGGGTGATCCGCATGGATATGGATACCACCGCCGGGAAAAACGCCCATTTCGAATTGGTGGATCGCTTCCGGGCCGGCCAGGCCCAGATCCTGCTGGGCACGCAGATGATCGCCAAGGGGCTGGATTTTCCCCAGGTGACGCTGGTGGGCGCGGTGATGGCCGATATGACGCTGAATTTTCCCGATTACCGGGCGGCGGAGCGGACCTTCCAGCTGCTTGTGCAGGTGGCGGGCCGGGCGGGCCGGGGGGAAAAGCCCGGCGAAGTGGTGATCCAAACCTACCAGCCCGATCATTACGCCATCGCCGGGGCGGCGGCCCAGGATTACCGGGCCTTCTTCACCCGGGAGTTCGACCGGCGGAAGGCCGATCTGTACCCGCCCTTTACGATGATGGCCCGTTTTTTGTGCGAGGCCAGGGAATTGAGCGTGGCCCTTTCCGTGGCGGAAAGCATCAAAAACCAGGTGCTGAAGGAATTCGGCGATACCGCCCTGTTCCGGCGCATTTTCTTTATCCGGGCCGACGAGGCGCCCATCAACCGCATCCAGGACCGCGCCCGGGCCCATGTGCTGATGAAATTATTGAACCACCCGGATACCGACGTTCTGCTGGCCCGTTTTCAGGAACTGGCGGGCGGGGAATACCCGGCCCGGGTGCAGCTGGAAATCAATCCGGCGTCGCTTGCATAGGAGGGAGAAGCTATGGTCAGAAACATTTTGAAATTGGGGGATGAAACCCTGCGGAAAATCAGCAAGCCCATGGCGAAATTTGATCTTCGGCTGTGGCTGCTGTTGCGGGATATGGCCGATACCATGTACAAGGCGGACGGCGTGGGCCTGGCCGCCCCCCAGGTGGGCATTTTGCGCCGGGTGGTGGTGATCGACGTGGGGGATGATCACGGCCTGATCGAGCTGGTGAACCCCGAAATCATTGCCACTGAAGGCGAGCAGGCGGGCAGCGAGGGGTGCCTCAGCGTGCCGGGCCGGCGGGGTTACGTGGTGCGGCCGCAGAAGGTGACCGTCCGCGCCCAGGACAGGAAGGGCAAGTTTTTTGAAATCACGGGGGAGGACCTGCTGGCCCGGGCCCTGTGCCACGAAATCGACCATCTGGACGGCATCGTGTACGTGGATAAAATGGATCACGAAATTTTCGACGACGAAGAAGAAAACAGGGAGGAATCCTGATGCGGGTGGTCTTTTTGGGCACGCCCGAATTCGGCGTGCCGTCGCTGAAGGCGCTGGTGGAGGTGGGCTACGAGGTGGTCGGGGTGTTTACCCAGCCCGATAAGCCCAAGGGCCGGGGCAACAAAATGCTGCCCAGCCCCGTGAAGCAGTGCGCCGCCGCCTACGGTATTCCCGTTTTCCAGCCGGTAAAGATCCGGGTGGACGGCATCGAGGATCTGCGGGCGCTGAAGCCCGATCTGTGCGTCACCGCCGCCTTTGGGCAGATCCTGTCCCAGGAGGTATTGGATATCCCGACGATCGGCACCGTCAACGTGCATTCGTCGCTCTTGCCCAAATACCGGGGCTCCGCCCCTATCAATTGGGCGATCATCGAGGGAGAAACCGTCACCGGCGTCACCACCATGATGACCAACAAGGGGCTGGATACCGGGGATATCCTGCTGCAAAAAGCCGTCGATATCCTGCCGGGGGAAACGGCGGAGGAATTGACCGCCCGTTTGGCCCCCATCGGGGCGGAATTGCTGATCGAAACCATCCGCCGTTTGGCGGCGGGGGATTGCCCGCGCCGGCTGCAGAACGAGGAGGAGGCCAGCTATTTCCCCATGCTGAAAAAAGAAATGGGGGAAATCGACTGGCGTTTGCCTGCCCGTCAGATCGTGTGCCTGGCGCGGGGGCTGACCCCCTGGCCCGGCGCGTGCCTGACCTGGGGAAACGGCGAAGTGATCAAGGTGTGGCAGGCGGAGGAAGCCGATAACCCGGATCACGCGGCCCCGGGCCGCATCCTGGTCGCCGATGGAAAGCAAGGCCTGATCATCGCCGCCGGCGTCGGGGCCGTGCGGGTGGTTGAATTGCAGGCCCAGGGCGGCAAGCGCATGAACGCCAAGGATTATTTGCGGGGCCATCCCGTGGCCTTCACCCACTGCACTGTGACGGAGGAAGAGAATCATGACTAAAGACGGCGCACGGCAAGGCGGGAAGCCCCCTTACGCGGCCCGGGAAGGCCGGCCCTTCCGGCAGGAAAAGAAGGCGGAGGACCGCCGCGGCGCTCGCCCGCCCCGGACGGACGGTAAGCGTCCGGATGGAAGCCGGCCGGCAGGCAAAGGGCCGTATCACCGCCCGCGCATGGAAAAACCCATCCAGCGCGGGATGGCCAAGCCTGCCCCTCGGGATCCCAACGCCCCCAGCAGCCTGAGCCGCCGGGTGGCGCTGGATATATTTGAGGATGTGATCCGCAAGGACGCTTACGCCTCCCTGTCCCTGGACGAGCGGCTGCGCAGCGTCAATTTGTCCCAGCTGGACAAGCGCTTCTGCGCCAGCATCGTATACCGCACGCTGGAAAACCTGATCCGCATCGATTACGCCCTGAGCTTTTTCCTCAAGGACGCCGACGCGCTGGAGCCCAAGGTGCGGGATATCCTGCGCATCAGCGCCTGCCAATTGCTGTTTCACGACAGGATCCCCGATAACGCCATCGTGGATGAAGCGGTGAAGCTGACGCGGGGCGCGGGGCTGGAGGGCCTGACCGGCCTGACCAACGCGGTGCTGCGCAATATGATCCGGGGGAAGGATGAAATCAAGTGGCCGGATCCCAACGAAGGCCCGCAGGCGCTATCGATCCTGTATTCGGTGCCGCTGTGGCTGGCCAATAAGCTGACCGAGGCCTACGGCCCGGATATGGCCCGAGAAATCTGCGCCTATCGCAGCGAAAGCCATTATACGGTGATCCGCCCCACCCTGACCCGGTATACCGACGAAGCGTTTGAAGCGCTGCTGCAGAAGAAGGTGTGGGAATCGGAAAAGGGCGTGGTGGCCCACGCCTACCGGGTGCGCATGGCCTCGGATATCGGCAGGGACGCCGATTACCTGGCGGGCAATTTCTCCATCCAAGGGGAAAGCAGCATGCTGGCGGCCCAGGCCGTGGATGTGAAGCGGGGCAGCCAGGTGCTGGATTGCTGCGCCGCCCCCGGCGGGAAAACCGCCTACCTGGCGGAGCAAATGCGGGGCACCGGCCGGGTGTACGCCTGGGATGTGCACGAGCATCGGGTCAAGCTGATCCAGGCCCAGGCCCGGCGCCTGAAGCTGGATAATATCCGCCCGGCGGTGCGGGACGCCTCCGTTTTGAAGGACGATTTGGCGGGCATGATGGACGCCGTGCTGCTGGACGCCCCCTGCTCCGGCCTGGGCGTGATGGATAACAAGCCCGATATCAAGATCCGGGCCACGGAGGAAGGGCTGCGGGAATTGACCGCCCTGCAGGAAAAATTGCTGAATACCTGCTGCCAGTATGTGAAAAAAGGCGGCACCTTGGTATATTCCACCTGCAGCATGCTGCCGGAAGAGAATAAGGATCAGGTGAAGCGCTTCCTGGAAAGCCACCCCGATTTTGCGATTGATCCGCTGCCGGACGGCGTGGGGGAAGCTTTCCAACGCGCCTATACGGACTGCGGCCTTCAATTGCTGCCCCATCGGGATGGGGTGGAGGGCTTCTTTATCGCGCGGATGCGCAGGGTGAAATAAGATGCTGGAATGGATGGGGATGTACCCCGACGAATTGAAGCAGGCCCTTGCCGACATGGGGGAAAAGCCCTTCCGGGCCGGGCAGTTGTTTTCCTGGCTGCATCGGGGGGCGTGCTTTTCCGATATGACCAACCTGCCGCTGAACTTGCGGGAGAAGCTGGCCGACCGGGGCGTGGATCAGCCGGTGGAGGTGCGGGATATCCGGGTGTCCCAACTGGATGGCACCCGGAAATTCCTGTTCGCCCTGCGGGACGGCAATTGCGTGGAAGGGGTGCTGATGCGCTACCACTATGGGGCCACGCTGTGCATTTCCACCCAGGTGGGCTGCAAAATGGGCTGCCGTTTCTGTGCCAGCACCCTGGATGGCTGCGTCAGGAACCTGACCGCGGCGGAAATGCTGGGCCAGGTGCAGTGCGCCAACCGGCTGCTGGATGGCGAAAGGGTGCACAACATCGTGCTGATGGGCAGCGGCGAACCCATGGATAATTACGATCAGGTGGTGCGGTTTCTTCGGCTGGTTTCCCATCCGGATGGGCTGAATATCGGGCTGCGCCACATTTCGGTGAGCACCTGCGGCCTGGTGCCCCAGATGCGCGCCTTTGCCCAGGAGGGGCTGCCGGTCACCCTGTCGCTTTCCCTCCACGCGCCAAACGACGGGATCCGGCGGCAGATCATGCCCATCGCCAACCGCTACACCATCGACGAAACGCTGGACGCCTGCCGCTATTACATCGAAAAAACGGGCCGGCGTGTGGTGCTGGAATACGCGCTGATCGATGGGGTGAACGCCGATCCCGCCTGCGCCGACGAATTGGCCAAGCGCCTGCGGGGCATGCAGTGCCATGTGAACCTGATCCCTTTGAACACGGTGAAGGAAAGAAATCTGTACGGCGTGCAGGAGAGCCAGGTGCGCGCGTTTTTGACCGCCCTGGAGAATCGGCATATATCCGCCACCCGCCGCCGGGAAATGGGCGATGATATCGAAGGGGCATGCGGCCAGCTGAGAAAAAAAGTGATGCAGGAGGAACGGGCATGAAGGTAGCATCCAGGACCCACGTGGGCAACGTGCGCCCCTCCAATCAGGACGCGCTGCTGATCCTGCCGGGGAAATACGGCTTGTACGGCGTGGCCGACGGCATGGGCGGCCACAAGGCCGGCGACGTGGCTAGCCAAATGGCGGTGGTGCTTTTGGCCCGGGTGCTGGAGGGGGTACGCCCCCGGGAGGACCTGCTGCGGGGCGGCATCGAGGAGGTCAACCAGGCCATTTTTGAAGAGCAGAAAAAGGATGAGGCCCTCAGCGGCATGGGCACCACCCTGACCGTGATCTGGGAGGATGAGAACCGGGTGCTGCTGGGCCACGTGGGCGACAGCAGGGCTTATTTGCTGCGGGATGGGGTGATCCGGCAAATCAGCGTGGATCATTCCATGGTGGGGGAAATGCTGCGGGACGGTCTGATCACTCCGGAGCAGGCCCTGCGCCATCCCTACCGCAATGTGATCACCCGGGCCCTGGGGGCCGCGGGGGACGTGGAAGTGGATATCACGGTGCTCAACAAGCAGGCGGGGGATCAGTATCTGATCTGCTCCGACGGCTTGTCGGAATACGTGATGCCGCAGCAGATGGCCGACGTGATGACGGCCCTGCCCCTGGAGGAGGCGGCTGATACGTTTTTGCGCCTGGCCCTGGAGGGCGGCGGCCGGGATAACATTTCCGTAGTGTTGGCGGAGGTGACGGCATGATCGGCAAAATGCTGGATAACCGCTACGAATTGGTGGAATTCGTAGGCAAGGGCGGCATGGCGCTGGTGTATCGGGCGGTGGATCACCGCACCGGCCATTCGGTAGCCGTCAAGATCCTGCGGCCGGAATTCAACCAGGACGCGGAATTCTCCAGCCGCTTCGAGCGGGAGGCCACCACCGCCAGCAAAATGAGCCACCACAACATCGTCAATTTGCTGGATGTGGGCCAGGATGGGGATATCCGCTACCTGGTGATGGAATATGTGAAGGGGCAGACGTTAAAGGAAGTGATCCGCCAAAAGGGCGCTCTGCCGCCCTCGGTGGCGGCGCAGATTGGCATCCGCATCCTGTCGGCGCTGCAGCATGCCCACAACAACGGCATCATCCATCGGGATATCAAGCCCCAAAACGTGCTGGTGCACGCCGATGGGCACATCAAGGTGGCCGATTTCGGCATCGCACGGGTGGCAGGGGCCAACACCATCAGCTCCGAGGACAGCGTGATGGGCTCCGTGCACTATTTTTCGCCGGAGCAGGCCAAGAATGAAAGCGTCACCTTCGCCAGCGATTTATACAGCGTGGGCGTGTGCCTGTATGAAATGATGACGGGCCAGCCCCCCTTCGACGGGGAAACCCCCGTGGCGGTGGCGCTGCAGCATATCAACGCCAAGCCCCGGCCCATGAGCGAAATCAACCCCACCGTGCCCCCGGCCATGGAGCGGGTGGTGGAAAAGGCCATGGAAAAGCGGCCGGAAATGCGCTATCAAAGCGCCCTGGAAATGGCGCAGGATCTGCAGCGCGCCCTGCAGGAGCCGGACGGCACCTGGCTGGGCCGCCTGCCCGATAAGCAGCAAAGCCCCGTCGGCCCCGTGAAATTCGGCAATACCACCACCCGGCAAAAGCCCATCCACTCCAAGAAGTGGCTGTGGACGCGGATCGGGATCATCGGCATGGGCGTGGCCATCGTGGCGGCGCTGGTGCTGGGCGGGGTGCTGATTTACGATCAGATCGTCAACGTGGTGGAGGCCCCCTACTGCCTGGATGAAACGGAGGCCGACGCCCTGAAGCTGATTTCCCGGGCGGGGTTGAAGGCGGAAATTTCCCGCTCCAGCGATCCCCTGCGTCCCGCCGGCACGGTGTCCCTGCAATCGCCGGAATACGGCACCTCCATGCGGAAAAATGAAACCGTGCTGCTCACCATCTCCACCGGGCCGGAGGAACAGCCCGTGCCCCGGGTGGCCGGCATGACGCTGGAAGCCGCCCGCACCGAATTGGAACGCATGGGCTTTATCCTGTTGGCGCTGCCCGATCGATCCCTGTCCACCACGCCGTGGGATACGGTGCTGGCCCAATCCCCGGAGGAAGGGGAGATGCTGCCCAGCGGCAGCGTGGTGCAGGTGATCCTCAGCGGCGGCAGCGTGACGCTGCCAAACCTGGTGGGCCTGACGCGGCAGGAAGCGCTGCTGCAGATTCAGCAATTGCAGCTGAGCCTGAATGAAATCAGGAAGATCCCGGTGGGGGATGCCTCCCAGTTCGACCGGGTGGCCGCCCAGCAGTATTTCGATGGGAATTTCAATCAGTACGCCCCGGGCGATCAGGCCATGCAGCAAACCCAGGTGATCCTGGGCATCTATGTGTCCGATCAGGAAGCGGAAGAAGAACCGATAGAAGAAACAGAAAGCGATGTGGAGGAAGAAGCTCCGTGATGGAAGGGATCATCGTGCAGGGCCGGGGCGGGCTGTATACCGCCCGGGATCAGGCGGGGCAGGAATACGTGCTGCGGGCCAAGAAAAAATTTCGTCGGCAGGGTACCTCCCCCCTGGTGGGCGATCGGATCACCTTCACCCCCGGCGGCATCAGCGACGAGCACGGCTGGGTGGAGGAGATTCATCCCCGGGTCAGCCAGTGCCTGCGCCCGCCGGTGGCCAATGTGACGCTGCTGTGCATCATCGTGTCCCCCCAGCCCGCGCCGGATTGGCTGCTGGTGGATAAGCTGCTGATCTTCGCCCGGAAACAAAATTTGCGCCCCCTTTTGATCGTCAATAAAACCGACCTGGACGACCAGGGGCAAACAGCCCGGCAGGCGAAAAGCGCCTATGCCGGGGCGGAGATGGAGGTATTTTCCGTCAGCGCCGAGAAGCGGGAGGGGCTGGATGCTATCCGCGCCCGCCTGCGGGGGGAAACCTGCTGCTTTTCCGGCCAATCCGGGGTGGGGAAATCCACGCTGCTCAACGCCCTGTTCGGCCTTTCGCAGGAAACGGGGGATATCAGCCGGAAGATTTTGCGGGGCAAGAACACCACCCGTCACGCCCAGCTGTTTTCATTCGACGATGTGCAGGTGATCGACACGCCGGGGTTCAGCTTGCTGGAAATCGATGAGGTGTTCGACCCTGTGCTGCTGCGGGAATACTACCCCGAATTCGCGGAATACGAAGGAATGTGCCGCTTTTCCCCCTGCTATCACGGCAGCGAGCCAGGATGCGCCGTGCTGCGCGCGGTGCAGGAGGGGAAGATTGCCCAGGACCGGGTGGAGCGGTATCATGTGCTTTTGGCGGATTGCCGCCAAAGATGGAGGGAACGCTATGATTGAATTGGCGCCGTCGCTGCTGGCGGCGGATGTGATGAATCTGGGCCGGGAAATTGAGCGGATGCTGCAAACGGGCGTGCGCATCCTGCATTACGACGTGATGGACGCGCATTTCGTGCCCAATCTGTCCTTTGGGCCGTCGCTGTGCCGCAAGATCCACGCGCAGTTCCCCGACGTGCGGCTGGACGTGCACCTGATGCTGGATAACCCGGAAAAATACGTTCAGGTGTTCGCCGATGCCGGGGCGGAAAGCATCACCGTGCACCGGGAAATCGCCGACGACGTGGGGCCGGTGCTGGAAAAAATCCGCGCGCTGGGCGTAAAGTGCGGCCTGTCCGTCAAGCCGGGAACGGGGGCAGATACGCTGCTGCCCTACCTAAAGCAGGTGGATGCCATCCTGATCATGACGGTGGAACCCGGCTTCGGCGGGCAGAAATTCATGCCGCAGCAGATGGAAAAGATCCGCTTCCTGCGCCGGGCGGGCTTTGAAAAAACCATTTCGGTGGATGGCGGCGTCAGCCTGGAAAACGCCCCGCTGCTCGTGCAGGCGGGGGCTACAAGGCGGGTGATGGGCACGGCGTTTTTCCGCGTGCCTGACGCCGCGGCGGTGGCCGAGGCCGTGAGGTGCATGGGATGAAGCAACGGAACGGCAAAAACCAGGAATTCAAGCCCAAGCGCAGCCTGGGCCAGAATTTTCTGACCGACGAAGCGCTGTTTGAGCAGTTGGTGGCTCTTTCCGGCGTGGGGCCGGATGACGGGGTGCTGGAAATCGGCGCGGGGGCAGGGGGCATGACCAAGGCGCTGGCCGTTCGGTGCAGGGAAGTGGTCAGCATCGAGGTGGATGGCACGCTGCTGCCCATCCTGCGAGTGGCGCTGGAAAAATGCCGCAACGTGCATTTGGTGCATGGCGACGTGCTGCGGCTGAACCTGCCGGAATTGACCGCGCCCCTGGGGCCCTATCACATCGTGGCGAACATCCCCTATTATCTGACCACCGAGCTGATGCTGCTGCTGCTCACCTCCGATATGCCCATTCAGTCCATCAGTGTCATGGTGCAAAAGGAGGCGGCGGAGCGCATCGTGGCCCGGCCCGGGCAGGATGGCTACGGCATGCTGGCGGTGCGCAGCCAGTATTTTTACGCGCCGGAAATCGCCCTGGATGTGCCGGCCTGCCTGTTTACCCCGCCGCCCAAGGTGGACAGCGCCTTCGTGGTGATGCCGCGGCGGGACAAGCCCAAGGTGCAGGTGAGCGATGAAGCGCTTTTTTTCAAGGTGGCCGCCGCTGCCTTCGCCATGCGGCGCAAAACCATGGAAAACAACCTGATCGCCTCCGTCCGCGTCAGCCGGGAGCAGGCCAGGGAATGGCTGAACGCTTGCGGTATCCCCGTCGGCGCCCGGGGCGAAACCCTGTCCCTGCAGGATTTTGCCAGCATTGCCGATCAAATGACGAAAGAAAAATGATAATACTAAGTCAAACCTAAAATCCTTCCGTCTTCGGTTGTCTTTTCCGTTCTGGCTGTGCTTTGGACGCCCCGTGCTACACCGCAACGCGGAAGCGCGGGTTTCGGGAGGCAATCCAAGGATTGCCCGCCCTCAGCCTCACTATGTTCGGCGCTACTCCGGTCAACGTAGCGCTGACCCGCAACCTCAATCGTCGCAAGTCCGCACAGCGGACATTGCTCGTTTCGGTTGAACTCACCTCAGACAGAACATCCGCCACAGGCGGCTGTCTGAGGTTCGTCCCTTCGTTCAGCTTAACCAGAACGAAAAATCTATTCCGAATTCTGGAATTATTTTAGATTTGCCTTAGTATAAGAACCCAATCGAAGCAGCGGTTTGAATCACGCCGCCCCATCGAAAAACGCCGGAAGCAAGATTGCTTTCGGCGTTTTGCATGAGTCATGATGTGGAGCTGTTCATTGCTCGCAGCGGTTTTGTTTTCCAACGTCCATCGGACGGCTGTGTTATGCCAGGCCTTCGTACACATCCTTCACGACCCTGTTCATTTCATCCCAATGGGCTTCCATTTCGGAAACCAACTTGAACTGGGTGCGGCAGCGATCCAGGTTGTGGTTTTCCCGGTGGATGCTGAAATAGGTGTCGCCCTGCAAATGGTCGGTCAGGAAACGCACGCCCAATTCGAGGGTGATCAGCTTGGCGGCCAGGGGCAGGGTTTCGATTTCGATGGGCGTAAGGGATTTGCCGCAGGCCCCCAGGAAGCCTTTGGTAAAAGCGGTGTACAGCGGCATGGACAAATGGACCTTGCTCAGGTCCGGCTCGTCTTCCTCCGCCGTGCTGGCCCCGAAACGGATGGAATCGCCAAAATCGTTGCCCGCCAAGCCGGGCATCACCGTATCCAGATCGATGACGCACAGGGGGGTGCGGGTATCCCGATCCAGCATCACGTTGTTCAGCTTGGTGTCGTTATGGGTCACCCGAAGGGGCAGCTTGCCATCCTGCAGCATGCGCACCAGGGTGCCGCCCTCTTCCTCCCGGACGAGGGCGAAGGCGATATCCTCCCGGCAATCCCGGCTGCGGCCCAACGGATCACGGCGGAGAACCTCCTTGAATTGCCGGTAGCGGTCGATGGTATCGTGGAAGTGGGGGATGGTTTCCACCAATGTGTCCGCGGGAAAATCGGCCAGCTGGTTCTGGAATTCGCCAAAGGCCACGGCGCTTTGGAAAAAATCGTTCTCATTTTCCGCTTGATCCAGGCACACGCTGTTTTCCACAAATTCAAACATGCGGTAGTAATTTCCATCCTGGGCCAGGGTGTAAAACGCGCCGTCCAGGGTAGGCACCAGGGTGAGCACCCGGCGGGGGTCGGCGCAGCGGGCGCGCAGGTGATTGGTCACCGCCACCACGTTGTTCATCAGGGCGTCCACATCCTGAAACACGCGATGATTGATGTTCTGCAGGATATAGCGATGGCCCGTGCCGGTGGTGACGGTATAGGTTTTGTTAATATGGCCGTTGCCGCTGGGATTGCAGGAAACGGCGTTTCCCTCCATCCGGAAAGCGGAAGCGATGGCGGCTGCGTTCATGTTATTTCCTCCATAGGGACGCGGGATACAGCCCCTTTTCTTTCATTTGCGCGATGGCTGCCTGCAGGGCGGGCAGATCATCGTGATAGGTGATGCCGAACCATTTTTCCGTCGTTGGAATGATCCGCACCCGGGCGGTACCCTCCGCCATCATTTGGTTGGGGATCAGGGGCAGGAAGTATTCGCATTTCAGGGGATTCTTGGGCAGGTTTTCCCGCAGGAAGGGGGCGAAGCGCTGATCGATCTCCTGCATCATATTCCGGTTGAAGCCCCAGAAATTCATGGATACGATGGTGCCCGCAGGCAGGAAGGACCACGAATTGCCGTCGTCTTCGGTAAAGGCCGCGCCGCCGGGCCGGGGTTCCACGCGGGTGCGCTCCACAATGCCGGTCAGGTACGCGCCGCTGCCATCCGCCTGGCACACGCCCCGGGAAACGGAGCCGTTCTCCGTCAGCGTGTTTTCCACCCGATAGCCCACCATGGCGTGCTCATTTTCCGGATGATCGGAGGTCAAAAAATCGTAAATGGCCTGGAACGCGCCGGGGCCGTAATAATCATCGGCATTGATGGCGGCGAAGGGAGCGTCGATCACATCCTTGGCGCACAGCACCGCGTGGGCGGTGCCCCAGGGCTTGACGCGCCCCTCCGGGATGGAAAAGCCCGGGGGCAGCAGATCGGCCTTCTGATGCACGTAAATGAGCTTTGCCTGATCGCCGATGCGTCGGCCCAGGGTTTCCCGGAACAGGGGCTCGTTTTCTTCCTTGATGATCAGCACGATGTCGCCAAAGCCCGCCCGGATGGCGTCAAAAATGGAAAAATCGATGATCCAATGGCCTTCCTGATCCACGGGGGCCATTTGCTTCATGCCGCCGAAGCGGCTGCCCAGCCCGGCAGCCATGATGATCAATTGCGGCTTTTTCATGAAAAGCTTTCCTCCTGTCCGTCGGCTGGCATGCCCCGCACGGGCAGCGCATGCCAAGTGAATAACGCCCTTGCCGCCCCCGAGGGGCGACAAGAACTATTGACGTTCGGTCAATTTCCACGTTATTATGCCATAACGCTCGGCGTCTTTCCCTTCGGGAGCCGCCGAGACGGAGAATTGGCCTGTGGCCAATTTCCTCGTTATTATACCGTATTTTTTCACATCCGTCTATGATTTTTGCATATTTTCCGAGGAAATTGCAATTATTCGGGCGGAGATGTGGTCGATAAACGCCTGATCGTGCTCCACCAGCATCATGGTGGGGCGGAACTGGGTGATCAGCCGCTCGATCTGTACGCGGGATAGCACGTCCACGTAGTTCAGCGGCTCATCCCACAGGTACAGATGGGCCTTCTGGCACAGGCTGCGGGCGATCAGCGCCTTCTTTTTTTGCCCGGCGCTGAAGGATGCCATATCCTTGTCGAATTGCTCCCGTTTGAAGTCCAGCTTTCGTAGGATGGTCTTGAACAGCGTTTCATCGGCCCCGCTGTCCCGAATGAAATCCTTGAGGGAGCCGGAAAGCTCCGCCTGCTGAGGCACGATGGACAGGATCAGCCCGCTGGCCAGACGGATTTCGCCCCGGGCGGGGGCCAATTCGCCTGTGATCAAACGGATCACGCTGGATTTACCGCTGCCGTTTTTACCCGTCAGCGCGATCACGTCGCCGTTGCGGATCTCAAAGGTCAGGCCGTCAAGGATCGTGCGGCCATCGTAGGCGATGGCGACGTCCCGGCAGGTCACCAGCCGGTCGGCGGGGTGCCGCTGGGGGAAGATCTTTAATTCGTCGTTCTTTTCCACGTCCTTCAGCAGCTTTTCCTTTTCCTCGATTTCCTGGTCGATGCGGTGCTCGATGTTCTTGCGCCGCTGCTGCATTCGGCGGGATTTTTCGCCGATGAAGGCCCGGGCGTCCATGGATTTTTCCCGCCCGCCTGGCTTGATGCCGATTTTGGTGCTTTCCACCTTGTCCGCCCAGGTACGGGCCTGGCGGGCGGCGGAGCGCAGGGAGGCGATATCCCCCTTCAGGCGCTCGTTTTCATTCAGCTCATACTGATCCTGCCGGCGCTTGTTTTCCTCCCAGGAGGAATAATTGCCCTTCTGCACATCGATGGTGGCTCGGTTGATGGACAGGATGTGATCCACGCAGCCATCCAGGAACGCCCGGTCGTGGCTGACGAGGATGAAGCCCTTTTTGCCGTTCAAATATCGGCTCAATACACGCCTGCCCTCCAGATCCAGGTGGTTGGTGGGCTCGTCGATCAACAGGAAGTGATGCTCCCGGGCGAACAGGGCCGCCAGGAGCACCTTTGCCTGCTCGCCGCCGGACAAGGTGCCAAACGACCGGGTCAGGGCGTCGTCCGCCACGTCCAGGCAGGCGATTTCCTTCATGAATCGCCACACCTGGCCCTCCTCGTCCATGTCCGCGGCGATTTCGATGGGGGATAGGGCGGGATCGGAAACGGGGAAGGGGAAATAATCGAAAGCGACAGGGGCGCTGACCGCGCCGCGACCGTCCAATTCTCCCGTCAGGATGCGAAGCAAGGTGGTTTTGCCCCGGCCGTTGCGGCCAACGAAGCCCAGCTTCCAATCGGTGTCGATCTGGAAGGAGGCGTCGTCAAAGATCAGATCGGGGCTGCCGTCATAAGCAAAGGTCAAATGCGATATTTGGATGCGCGCCATATCATACCTCCGGCTTTTTCCGCAGGCGAGAAAAGCGCGTTCTGATTTCGCGCGGATCGCACGAAAAAAAGACGCACAACGCTTCCCAGGCCTGCCTTCGGGCACGCAAAACAAAGGATGATCAGCATCCCGTTTTCCGCGCCGCTGTTATAAAAGGACAGGTCATGCGTTGTACATCTTTTCACCCCTTTCCATTCGATACCTCCATCATACAGGAAAGAGGACAAAAATGCAAGACATTTTTTCAAGCGGATCGATCAGCCTGCTTTACACGAATTCCCCGGTGGTTTTGGGCAGGTTCAGGAACTCAATGAATTCCTTGATATGGGCGTCCCAGAAATCCCAGGAATGGGCGCCGGGATCCTCCACATAGGTGTAATCGAAGGGGTTGCCGGGCAGGGCGGTAAAGAAATCCCGGGTGGTATGGGCATCCTGAAGCAAAAAGTCGCTGTCGCCGCAGGCGTGGTAGATCCGGGGGCAGGGCAGCTTCTTTTTCAGGATCGTTTCCGCGCTGCCAAAGGGATCCTGATAGGTGCCCTTTTGTTCACCTTCCCCGTAGGACAGCAGGAATTTCCGTCCCTCATGCAGGGAACCGTGCGTATTCACCGCGCCGGCGGACAGGCAGCCGATGGCGCTGTATTTTTCAGGATTGCTCAGGCCGATCGCCATGCTGCCGGCCCCGCCCATGGATAAGCCGGCGATGAAATTATCCTCCCGCCGGGTGGAAAGATTCAGCATCTTGGGCAGCGTTTCAGGCAATTCGCGGGATATGTAGGTATAGAATTTCATGCCGTGGGCCATATCGGTGTAGCTGCTGTTGTGGGCGGAGGGCATGATCACTGCCAAGCCGTAGGGGGCGGCGTAGCGCTCCACGTTGGTTCGGCGCACCCAGTCGGTATAATTGCCGTTGGCGCCGTGCAGCAGCCACAGCACCGGCACCTTGCGGGCCTGCGCGGGGTTTTTGTACTGGGGCAGGATGGCGTTGCAGGTGACGCACATACCCAGCGCCTGGGAAAAGAAATGAATTTTAGCCAGCGCCATGTTATTGTTCCTCCTTTCCCAGGGGCAGCCAGTTCAGCACGGTTTGGATCTTTTGATCCCAGTACATCCAGCTGTGGATGCCGGGGGATTCCTCGTACGTGAGGTCCAGGCCGACGGACAAAAGGTGATTTTTCAATTTCACATTGGCGGCGTAGAGGAAATCCTCCGTGCCGCACCACATGTAGAATTTCACCGGCGGCTTTTGCCCGCCGGCGGCGTAATCGTCGGCGGCGGCGAACAGATCGTCGAAGGAGCCCGCGATGCCGTCCAGATCGCCGAAAATATCCTGCCAGAACGCCTTGTTCCGCAGGCTTTTTTTGTCGCCGGCCAGGGAAGCAACATCGGCCACGGAGGACAGGCCGGCGGCGCAGGAAAAGGTATCATACCCCCGCAGGCCGCATTTCAGCGCGCCGTAGCCGCCCATGGAAAGGCCGGCCACGAAGGTATCCTCCCGGCGCGGGCTCAATTGCGGGAACAGGGCCCGGCAGGTGGCGGGCAATTCCCGGGTGATGAAGGTCCAGAAAGCGTCGCCTAATTTGGCGTCGGTATAAAAGCTCAGATCGGCGCAGGGCATGATCACCGCCAGGCCCTTTTCCGCCGCGTAGCGCTCGATGGACGTGCGGCGCAGCCAGATGGTATGGTCATCGCTCATGCCGTGCAGCAGGTACAGCGTGGGGCAGACCCGGCTTTTGCTGCCGCCCATGCCGATCATGCCCTTTGTGTCCTCCGGCAGGACGGCCAGAAAATCCACCTCTCTTTCCAGCACCTGGGAGGAGATGGTGATATCGATCAGTGCCAAGGGGATCCCTCCTTTGATGATTCTTCGTCGTCTTCCGGCTCGTTCGGCAGCTCGGTGCCGTAATCCAATTCTTCCATTTGATCCCGCAGGTAGCGGGACAGGATGCGCAGCTCCTCCCGGGTATGCTGCCTGCCGGCCACGGTCACGCTTTCCGCCAGCAGGTAATCGGTGCCGGTGCCCAGGAAATTGGCGATGTCCACCAGCGTATCCAGGCTGGGGATACGGGTGCCCCGTTCGATATTGCCGTAAAATGAAACCGAGATGTTGATGGCCTTCGCCACTTCCTCCTGGGACAGCTTTTTCATGCGCCGTTTGTAGCGCATCCGCTTGCCCATGGATTCATAATCCACCATGCCGCGCACCTCCTGAACCATATCAGATTTCCGATGGAGAAATGATATCACGATTGTCGAAAATTGTAAAGACGGGCCGCGCGGCCCCGGCCGATCGAACGAGAAAGCGCGGCGAAAAAAGAAATGAAAAAAATTTTCGCAAATGGCTATACAAGCGGGGAAAGCTGTGCTATAATACGCATCGAAGACCAAGCCAATGGATTTCAGGAAGTTCCTCCCGGTTTTGTTCATCGTCAAAGGACGGATGCGAGCCCTATGGAAACTGCCGGAACGTATCACTCGGTTTGGCGATAAAAATCAGGAGGTTTTGATCAATGTATCAGGACAAGACGCTCACCTGCCGTGAATGCGGCAACGAATTCGTGTTCACCGCCAACGAACAGGCTTTCTACGCCGAAAAAGGCTTCCAGAATGAGCCCGGCCGTTGCCCCGCTTGCCGCGCCGCCCGCCGTCAGAACGGTGGCAACCGTGGCGAACGCCAGATGTATGACGTGGTGTGCGATGGCTGCGGCCAGCCCACCCAGGTGCCCTTCCAGCCCCGTGGCGATCGGCCCGTGTACTGCCGCGATTGCTTCCAGAAGAATCGTCCCCAGTATTGATTCACGGATGGAAAACGGTCAGGCGCAACGCCTGGCCGTTTTTTGATTTGCTGAAGCACGATTTCGCGGCGCAAAAACATGACTTGCCAGGTATTTACTTTTATGGTATAATGCAATCGCAGAGGGGAAATGAATAAAAGGCGAAAGGCAAGGGGGCAAATTCCCCCTGAACATGCGACAAGGAAAGGAATCATCATGAATATTCACGAATCGGCGGAAGATTACCTGGAAATGATTTTAATGCTCAAGGAGCAAAAGGGCTATGCCCGCTCCATTGATATCGCCGCGGGGCTGAATGTGACCAAGCCCTCGGTCAGCTTCGCCATGAAGCGCCTGCGGGAAAACGGCTATATCACCATGGATGAGGATAATTATATCTCCCTGACCGATATGGGCCGGGAAATCGCCGAACGGATCTATCACCGCCACCGGGTGCTCACCAAGGCGCTGATCAAAATCGGCGTGGATGAAGCCATTGCCCGGGAGGACGCCTGCAAGGTGGAGCACGATATCTCCGAAGAATCCTTCGCGGCTATTTTAAAGCTGGTGGGCGAGGCGTGACGAAAACCCGGGAAGGAAAATTTTTTTCGATTTAACTATTGACAAACGTATCAATTTGGCCTATAATAGCACACGTGCCGTTGAGGCCGACTGGGTGTAGCGCAGCTTGGTAGCGTGCTTGAATGGGGTAGGCGGGGCTGCCGCCCCGCCAGAATGTGTACTAAAAACCGTGGTTTTTCCACGGTTTATTTTAATTTCAAGCGTTCTTGAATTGTCAATGATAATCTGACATTCAAGGACGCTGATTTTTATGCGCATCAAGATTGAAAACCACCGCACTGCCGCAGAATGTTTTGAAGATTTCTTGCTAGCAAAAAAGGGGGCTGGCATAGCTGACAAGACGCTCAAAAGCTATGCGCAGCACTTCCATGCAGCAGGTAAATACATGGATTGGAACAAGCCTATTGATAAAATCGGCATGGGCGATATTAACAATATGGTATCAGCCTTGCGTGACCGCAATTTATCGCCGCGCACCATTTCAACCTATGTCATATTCTGCAAAACATTCTTTTCATGGGCGCATAGCGAACACTTGTCGGCGCTTGTCGTGCCGCTATATAAGTGTGAGGATAGCACCAAGGAAACATACACCGATGAAGAATTGATTGCGCTGTTGAAAAAGCCTAACCTGCGCAAATGCCCCTTTTCAGAATATCGCAACTGGGTGATTATCAACTTCCTGCTTAATAGCGGATGCAGAGCGGCCACCATTCGCAACATTAAAATATCAGATGTGGATATTGCGGGCGGGCTGTGCTATTTTCGCCATACCAAGAATAAAAAGGCGCAAGTATCGCCCTTGTGCGCCGAAATGCGGGCTATCCTGCAAGAGTATTTGAAGATTCGCAAGGGCGCGGATGATGATTACTTGTTTCCCAACGAATTTAACAAGCAAATGCCCGAAAGATGTTTAAGCACCGCCATTCAACGCTATAATTTGTCGCGCGGCGTGCAGAAAACTTCAATCCACCTTTTCCGGCATACCTTTGCAAAAAAGTATCTGCTGGATTGCGGCGGCAATGCGTTTTCATTACAAAAATTGCTCGGTCATTCCACGCTGGATATGACCCGCAAATACTGTGAGATTTTCAATTCTGACATTCTGCGCAATTATGATGAACATTCGCCCCTTGCCCAGCTTCAAACAAGCCGCAGCAAGCTAAAAATGCGCTGATGCTGCCGCTTGCCCCTCGGCGTGTCGCGCTCCTCCGCCTGTTTGACCTTGTTCTCCCGATGAAAAACCGACCCTCCAGCAAGTCACTTTAAGGCTCGTTTTGAGCGCAAAAAAATCCCCGCCGCCCTGTGAAGGGAGGCGAGGACGCATGTATTTATTTACCGATTATAATTCCTTCTTGCTCAAGAGCATCTTTTGCACCTTGAAAACTATCATGACAGCTTACGCACATTCCGCTTTTCGCAATGCTCATATAGTTTCCGCCTGAATCGCCAGCATAATAAGTTTTTCCACAAACTGAGCATGTTAGGCTATGTCTATTGCTGCTTCCAGTAGGAGCTAATCCACTTGGATTCATTAAAGCAATTCCAACGATTACAAATGCTATAATACCAATAATATGGTAAGGTCGTTTCTTTATTCGCGTTACTATGAGCTCGATAGACAAACCGATTAAGAGCGGAGTTATAACATATACTGTTCCCGCTCTATCCGATATATTTATAAAGCAGGAAACAAGAACGCCCACTACAACCATACCAAGCATACATTTATAAAGTAGACTCTTTAATTCTTCTCCGTAATCGCCATACTTTTTATGAACAATGAAATACAGCACCGCCTGTCCAAGCAGAAACACGGCCCATACCTTACTAAATGCCATTACTGGCATAATCCCGAAAACCGCAACTGCTGCCAATACGATAGGCACAATAATTGAGACAAGAAGTAATGCGTTGAATACCTTTATGAATTTTTCATCGGTCTTTTTTGAATCGGTTGATTTTGTATTTCCTCGTTTTTCCTTTTGCCGCTTCTTTAGTTCCTGCCAAGCATCTTCACCCATAACTTTCCTTGCATACTGATTACTAAAATGAATAAGTAAAGCAAGGTATAAAATATCCAAAGCAATCCCTACAATGTACATCCAGGAATACTGTTGTAATCTGGCAACTGTTAATCCTTGCTGCTGGTAAAACTCTGGATTTGAAGCGATTTTATTAGGCCAAGTTATGTAGTCTGATACAATCATAAGTATTTGGGCGTCCTGGAATCAAACGGTTATGTTGTTTGGAAACATGGCAATGTGTATGATTTTTATACCACGCCCCGACCCGCGAATGAGCGCACCGCCCCGAAAAGCCATGCAGAAGGATTTAATTTTGACGATGAACAGCCATTCGCCGCGCAAATTCCGCAGGACAAACCCCACACGGCGCAACAACATGAAAAATCCGCATTGCAAACGAAAACACCGCCCAGCGAACAAGCCCAGCCGCAGGAAGAACAGCCTGATTCGCCCGCCAATATAGAAATAGATAATAAATATCATATAGATACCGATAAAGATATATCAACAGATAGCGGGGCGCTCCGCGCCCCTACGCCCGCCGCTGACGCGGCGTGCGCTCCAACAGGCAAAGTAATTGAATTTCATATCCCCAACCCATTAACGCCAGAACGGCGCAAGCCCATTGAAAAGCCCAAGCCCTTTGCATTTATGGATGATGATTTATTCAATAGAACAGACCCCGAAACAGGCGAATATGTTTTCTAACGGCGCAAGCCGCTAAATGGTATGCCATCCGCGCGGCGAACCGCGCAGCCATGCCGCGCCGCCCAGCGAACAGCGCCCACAACATTCTTACCTCTTGTTCCTGCCCTGCCTCTTTGCTCTTGCAATGGTAGCGCCATGAGAGCAAGAGCCAATAAAAAATGCTTGCGCTGAACATTCGCCCACAAACGATTAAAACGGGGCATTGCATGCCAAATTCAGCACAAAATGCCCCGCTTATTACTTCTTGCTATTGAATCCCTATGTAAACGCTTGTGCAAATTCTTTTCCCGCCTGCGTCGCTTCGTTGTTAATATCGCGCAATAGCGCATCAGCCGTTTCACGTTCATACTCTTGCCGCGCGGCGGTTTCCGCAAGTTGAATTTTTCTATCCAGCACGGATAGCTTGATTTCATAATCAGCCTTATTCCACTCCCGCCCTACATCGTCCATCAAATAGCCATACTGTTTGTATAGTCTATCGTTGCGGTTCATCAATTCATTACGTTCTTGCCGCAAATGATTCAGCTTGTCCATTGCTTTTCCCATTGTTGCACATCCTTTCCGTTTCGCGGCCAATAAGCCGCCTAATAACGCCCGACATTGTATTATAGGTTTCCTTTGCCAACGCTTGCAGCGCGGCGTATTCAGCCTGTGAGAGCCTTACAGACACAGTTGTCATTGAATCGCTCAACATTGCACCAACTTTCTATAATTTACTTCACTATTGTTGAAAAAGGCGGTTAATACATTGACTGCTCTTGTCCTTGTCCGTCTTTCAAAAATTTTTCATCACTTCGCGGGAGCATGCGCCACACAAACGCCATTTGCAGAACAAAAAAGTTTTTGTCCCGAAATAGGCCGTTCCCCCTGCATATCCCATTCCGCGCCGCGCATTGCGCAGCAGAAAACAAGCGTATCAAATACTATACCTTGTGATACGCTCAAAAACCGCACCATTTTGCGTATCACAAACTATAAAAACTAATTTTGAAACGTTGCAAAATTAGCATTGACTTTTTGATGCATTTATGGTACACTATACTTGTCGAAAGGAAGTGTATCAAATGGCTAACATCAAGTATGTCCGCGTCAGCACCACCGAACAGAACACCGCAAGGCAAGAAACAGACCGCGCGGCGTATGACCGCATTTATATTGAAAAGGCCAGCGGCAAGAATACTGACCGCCCACAATTAAAAGCCATGCTGGATTATGTGCGTGAAGGGGATGTTGTAACCGTAGAAAGTTACTCGCGCCTTGCCCGTGATACACGCGACCTCTTGAATATCATTGATGTTCTGAATAAAAAGGGTGTGGCGTTCATCTCGCAGAAAGAGCAGATTGACACATCAACCCCAGCGGGGCGCTTCATGCTGTCCGTGTTCGCAAGTCTGGCGCAATTTGAGCGCGAACAGATTTTAGCCCGCCAAGCGGAAGGAATCGCCATAGCAAAGCAAGAGGGGCGCATGGGACGGCCTACAATCGCGCCTTGTGATAACTTCAATGCTATTGTTCAAGAGTGGCAAGCGGGCAATATAACCGCCGTAGAAGCCATGAAGCAAGCAGGATTGACAAAAGCCACATTTTACCGCAAAGTAAAGGCTATGAACAACTAAACGATTCGCCCGCCGCTGACTTGATTGCCAAGCGACGGGCGCTCTTGTGCTATCCTCTGGAAACGCCCGCCAGCATTACGTTTTGGCAAAATTAGGAAGAAAAAATTTAACCCGAAAACATGCTTTTTAGCTATTGACATTCGTATATCGTTGTGCTATAATTTAGCACGTTGTTGATGATTCAAGCACGCTGGCGGGCAGAAATTCAAGCACGCTGGATGCTAAAATGCTTGAAGAATCACGGTTTTTATCTGGGTGTAGCGCAGCTTGGTAGCGTGCTTGAATGGGGTTCAAGAGGCCGAGAGTTCAAATCTCTCCACCCAGACCAGAAAAAGTCCGAGAAATCGGGCTTTTTTGTTTTCATTTTGTGGCTTTGCGGCGATGGATCAGGCGAAGCAAGCCCCGCAGGCCCCGGGGCGCACGGATACAGATGATTCGCATGGACATAATGAATTTCTCCCTTCTATTTTCTCATCAAGAAAAGGCCACTCAAGATCAGCGCCGCCCCCAGCAGCGACATCCAGGCCCAGGTGGGCACGCACAGCAATATCACCAAAATGCCTGCAAATACCAACGCACCGCCCAGGATTTTCAGCGCCATGCTGCCGCTTGCGGGGTAGCATTGGGTGCGCACGGGCTCCCATCGAAGAGGCATGGTTTTGTCACCTCCCTTTCCGCAGTGTATGCTGCCGAACGCCCCTTCATGACCGGATTCTTTCATTGACACTTTTCTTGTTATATGGTAGAATTTGCAAGGATTTGGAAAGAAAGGGAATATACGGATGAAACGTTTTTTGGTTGTACTTTTGTTGCTGGTTCTGGCGCTGCCTTCCTTTGCTGTTGCGGAGGAGGAAGGACTTCGGGTCATGAACCTGAAAGGATATGACAACGGCATGTTCCTGGTTCGTTTTTCGGATACGGATCGGGAGGGCGTGATCGATGAAACCGGTAAAAAGATCATGGAAGCGCCGGAAGATTATTATTTGCAACTTAAAGATGTGCATACATCCAAAACCGAACATTCCCTGAAGATTTTTGTGGATGATAAGGCCGCCGTTGTGAGCACCTACAGCAATCGCACCGGCCAGCAGCAGTACGGCCTGATCAACAAAAAGGGTGAAATCATCTGCGAATGTCAGTTTGATAGCATTGATTCCTTCTATAACGGCATCGCCGTGGTCCGCTCCGGTGAAAAATACGGCCTGGTGAATACCGCCGGGAAGGTGATCAGCAAGCCCCAGTGGGATTATATCCGGGATTTCGCCGACGGCGAGGTGACCGTGGCCTGCAAAAATGATAAATACAGCATCCTCAATAAGAGCGGCAAGGTGATCAGCAAAAACTGGCAATCGGCGTTGGAGCCTCAGCATGGCTACGTGGCCGTGAAAAACAGCAAGGGCTGGGGCCTGATCGACAGCAAGGGCAATCAAGCGGTCAAGTGCCAGTATACCTCCATCGTCATGCTTGGCAACAATCTGTTTGGCGTGCAGAACCGCAACAACAAAAACATCTATTGGTACGCCCTGATGAACCAGAAGGGCAAGCTGCTGACGGATTTCAAATATGAATTCCGGGCATTCAGCGACGGTGTCAGCATCGTGCATTATCGGGGTGGCATGGATTTGGGATACGACGGCGCCATGGATACCAAGGGCAAGGTGAACGTGTCCTTCGGTGAAAGCTCCAAATTCAACGTCAGCGATTATAAAAACGGCATGGCGCTGATCAAATACAACAACTCGAATTCCAAGAAAGCTACCTGGGGTTATAAAAACAAGAAGGGCAGCTGGGTCATCCCGCTGAAAGAACGCACCTTTGAACCGGATTACAATGCCTGGGTCAGCAGCAGCCTGATCAAGGTGCACACCGTGGGCACTGATTACAGCAATACCAAATACGGCCTGATCGACAAATCCGGCAAAACCGTCGTGAAGGTGCAGTATAAATCTATTGACAGCTTCAAGGACGGCTTGGCCGTGGTCCGCAACAAAAATGATCTGTACGGCTTCATCAACACCAAGGGCAAATTGGTGGTGGCCTGTAAGTGGAAATACGCTTCTTCTTCCGATCAGCGCAATGGCCTGATGGTGGTGAAGGACGAAAATTATCAGGCTGAGTGTATCAATAAGAGCGGCAAATCGATCCTGAAAGGGTACGATTCCATCTTCATCGGCGACAATGCGATCGCCGCCAAAAAGAACGGATATCTGTACCTGTTCACCCTGAAGGGCAAGGCCATCCCCGTTGCAGCACCGGACCCCATCACCGTCGAAGCCCCGGTCACGGAGGAAGCGCCTGTGACGGAGGAAACTCCCACCACCGAGGAAACCCCCGCTGCGGAGGAACCCTTCGAAACCCCCGAGCAACCGACGGAAACCACCGAGCCCGAAATCACGGAACAGGCGGCGTAACCGCATCAACAAAGCCCGTCAGATTATCACGTCTGACGGGCCGCTTTTTATTATTCTTGGTTTACTTTGGAGAGTCGATCCACCGCAAAAACGCGGCCACGCTTTTTTCCGGCAGGTGCAGCACAGATTCCTTTTCCAGTATATCGCCCAGATAATGCGCGTCGGAGGAGTGCAGCACGTGCTTGTTTTCCAGGGCTTCCATGGGGCAGGGCAGGTGCCGCCAAACCTCCACCGTGGGGAAGAAAGGCTCCTTGGGCATTATGCCCAGGTTGATGAGCAGCCCGTTGCTGCCCCGGTTGATGTGGGCGGGCACCGGCACGCCGCCATAGGCCCGCACCCGGGCAGCCGCCTCGGCCAAGGGCAGGTCGGTGGCGCCGATGAGCAGGGCGTCCTCCTCGCCGATCACGTTGTCATCCTCATCGACGATCCACTGATCGCCAAACAGGGATGGCTTGTTTTTCCGGTTGGGCAGGTGCTCCCGCAGCATATCGCCAAAATCCACCGCCGCCTCCACGGAAGGGAAGTAGCCCAGCATGTGTACCTCCTCCCGGGTGGTGATTTCCATGCCGGGGATCAGCAGGATGCCGTACGCGTCGGCCACCTTTTGGGCGGTGGGCAGGTTGCGGGCGGCATTGTGATCCGATATGGCCACCATATCCAGCCCCTTCACCACCGCCATGCCCAGGATGTTGGCGGGGGTCATATCGTTGTCCCCGCAGGGGGACAGGCAGGTGTGGATATGCAGATCGGCAAATAACTCCATAGCGTTTATTCCGCCTTCTCCGGCACGCCCTGGGCCGCCATGCGGCCGCAAATGGCGTACGCCGTCAAGGGGCTTTTCAGGATCACCAGGCCCTCATCGGCGGCCTTTTCAAGGCTTTCCTGGGGCATGTCGATGTTCTCCGGCAGGATCACGCAGGCCATATCGGCCAGCACCGCCACCGCCACCACGTTCATATGGGTCTGCACGGTGACCCAGGCCATGCCATCCTCCCCGTGGGCCATGACCCAGGACAAAAGATCGCAGGTGTAGCCGCAGGTGATTTCCCGCTCCATGGGCAGGGTGGGGGTTTGATTTTCCGCCTCGATCAGGGCGGCAAGCGCAGCAATCGTCAAGGGTGATTCCTCCTCGTTATTCGCGTTTGGTTTGGGCCAGCTCCACCATCTGCTGGGCCATGACCTTCAATTGGTCCTTCAATTTATGAATACAATCCATTTCACCGCAGAAGCCCCGCACGATATCCTCGGCGAAGGTGCGGCAGGTGGGGGAGCCGCAGGAGCCGCAGTCGTACCCCGGCAAATCTTCCAGGATCTGGTTCATGCGCTCCATTTTCTGCATGGCCACCATCAAATTATCATCCAGCTTCATGACGCTGTTGGGCTCGATGGGCACGTCGTTGTACAGGGGATATTTGGTCATCATGGAGGCGGGCACGTCGTCCACCGGGTGCACCTTTTTCCCGCTGTCCACCAATTTGCGCACGGTATTCTTGGCCACGTAATTGTTTTCAAAGGCCAGCGGCCCGCCCACGCAGCCGCCCATACAGGCGTTGCCCTCGAAAAACACCAGGTCGTTCAATTTATTGTTTTCAATTTCTTCCAGCACCCGGATCACGTTTTGAATGCCGTCCACCGCCAGGGAGTTTTCGGGGCAGACCGCGCTGGCCTCCCCGCTGCTGGACGCCCAGCCGATGCCGTAGGATGTCGACGTGGCGGGGGTGGGGTTTTCGGTGTATTTACCGATGTGGGGCAGCAGCATGCCGTAAATTTCCATCATGGAAATGGCGCCGTCCACCGCCGATTTATTCTGGCCGATGGGGGAGCGGATGGCCGTCATCTTGGCCGGGCAGGGGGTGATGAAGAAAATGCCCACGTCCTCCGGGTCGCACTGGTGCTTGCGGCAGAATTCGTCCCGGGCGATCATGGCGGCCACCTCCATGGGCTGGCGCACATCCACCACGTTTGGCAGCAGATCGGGGAAGCGCACCTGGATCAGACGCACCACCGCCGGGCAGGCGGAGGAAATCAGGGGCTTGGGCAGCCCGGGCTCCCGCAGCTTTTCGTGAATGGCCCGGCTGACCACGTCGGCCCCCCGGGCGACCTCGTACACTTCCTCAAACCCGATGCATTTCAGCGCGTCCAGCACCTGGCTGATGGATTTCAAATTTTTGTATTGCCCGTACAGGGAAGGGGCGGGAATGGCGATGGTGTGGGCATAGCCCCGAATGGCGCTGATATCGTCGGTCACCGCCACTTTGGCGTGGTAATCGCAGATGCGGATGCATTCGCCGCAGTCGATACAGCGCTCGTCGATGATGTGCGCCCGGCCCCCGCGCACCCGGATGGCCTCGGTGGGGCAATGCTTCAGGCAGTTGGTGCAGCCCTTGCACTGGGTTTTATCCAGACGAACGGAATGATAGCGTGTGATAGGTTCCATAGCAGCCCGCTTTCCGCTCAGGCCAGGTTAAACCGCATGCTGATGCGGGTCCCCTTGCCCGGCTCGCTTTCTATTTCAAAATCATCGGCGTTTCGCTTCATGTTGGGCAAACCCATGCCGGCGCCAAAGCCTAAGGATCGGGCCTCCTCATTGGCGGTGGACCAGCCCTCCCGCATGGCCAGGCTCAGGTCGGGAATGCCGGGGCCCACGTCCTGGCTGATGAGCCATACGCCGTTCTGATCCACATCCAGATCCAATTGTCCCCCCAGGGAATGGATCACCAGGTTCAATTCCACCTCGTAGGAAGCCACGGCAACCCGGCGCAGCACGTCGCTGCCCACGCCCAATTGCTTCAGCCTGCGCTTGATATCGGCGGACGCTTCGCCGGCCCGGGTGTAATCCCCGGACGCTACGGGATATTCCGCGTGAATAAAGCTCATGCTTCGTCCTCCTTGGGCCACTCGATGGGCACGCCCCGCAGGCCGGCCTCATACAGCAAACCACAGGCGGTAAAGGCGGTGACGGCGGTGGTCATCACCACCAGGCCCTGCTCATCCGCCTGTTCCAGGATATCGTCGTTGGGCACCTTGCCCCGGGCGAATACCAGGCATTTCAAATCCAGCATATCCGCCGTGCGCACCACGTGGGGGTTGGTCAGGCCGGTGATCAAAACCGTTTTTTCATTCACAAAAGCCAGCACGTCGCTCATCAGATCGGAGCAGCAGGCGGTGTGCGCCGGGCGATCCAGCCGGTCGCCACCGCAGAGCACTTTGGCGTGCAGGATGGTGACGATGTCTCCAATTGTCATATAATTCCTCCGTTTTCATATATCGTGGAAATAAGCATCGTATATTCGTTACTATACACTTTTTTGCTTTACGTGTCAACAGAAAAGGTCGAAATCCGGTCAGATCGTCCATGAAAAAGGCCTGAAGCAATGTGCGCTTCAGGCCAATCAATCCGTGTTCCGATTTACAGCTTCCCCGCGATCACGCCGGCGAAAAATCCGTCGCTTTGAAAAATGGGGGCCAGGGTGCTTTGGGCCAGCAGGTCGTTGAAGGAATCCAGGGGGATGATAGTGCTCAGGATGGGTACCAGCAAAAACAGCACGTACACCAGCAGCGCTCCCCGGGCCAGGCCGAACACGCCGCCGGCCAGCCAATCCAATTGCTTCAGGATGGGCAATTGGAACACGTGCTGGATCAGGCTGACGATCACCGACAGCACCAGGTAGCACAGCACGAAGCAGACGATGAAGCTCAGGGCGTTGACGGCCACCGCCACCACCGTGTTGGACACATAATCATTGACCGTGGTGAGGCCGGTGCCCTCGAATGTGCGGGCGCGCAGGTTGTTTTCCAGGATGTTGGCGATGGGTTCCGGCAGGGATACGCTGCTCAGCACCTGGCGGATGACCCCGTCGGACAGCTGATTGACCGGGGTGGAGGCCAGATTGTAATCGCCCACCCGGGCCACGGCGTCGGTATAGGTGGCCAGGGTGGAGGATACACCCTGGCTGCCGCTGATGGCGGCGGACAGCCGGGGGCCGAAGGAAAAGGCCACCAGCACGGAAATCAGGCAGCAGGCCACCGACAGAACGGTTTGTACGAAGCCCCGATACAGCCCGTATATCACGCTGACGACCAGGATGCCCAGAATGACCAGATCGATGATGTTCATGGGGTCCTCCTGAAATGGATTTGATCCATGATAGAAACGATGCGGCACGGCGTTTTCATGCCGTCAGTCGTCGCCCATTTTCAGCACGGCCATGAAGGCCTCGCCGGGCAATTCCACAGTGCCGAACTGCCGCATGCGCTTCTTGCCTTCCTTTTGCTTTTCCAGCAGCTTCTTTTTTCTGGTGATATCGCCGCCGTAGCACTTGGCCAGCACGTCCTTGCGCACGGCCTTGACGGTTTCCCGGGCGATGATCTTGCCGCCGATGGCCGCTTGGATGGGGATCTCGAACTGCTGGCGGGGAATGACCTCCTTCAGCTTTTCGGCAATGCTGCGGCCCCGGCCGTAGGCCTTATCCTTGTGCACGATCATGGTGAAGGCGTCGCAGATATCGCCGTTAAGCAGGATATCCATCTTCACCAGGTCGCTCGCCTGATAGCCGGTGATTTCATAATCGTAGCTGGCGTAGCCCTTGGATCGGCTTTTGAGCTGATCGAAAAAATCAAAAATCATTTCGTTCAGCGGCACGTCGTAGAGCAATTTGATGCGCTTGCCCTCATACTGCATATCGATGAAGGTGCCCCGTTTGTCCTGGCACAATTGCATCAGCGTGCCGGCAAAATCCTGGGGAGTATAGATGGTGGCCCGGCAGTAGGGCTCCCGCATCTCGGCGATTTCGTTCACGGGGGGCAGGTTGGTGGGATTGTCGATGCGCATTTCGGTGCCGTCGGTTTTCACGATCTCGTAAATGACGCTGGGGGCGGTGGTGACCAGATCCAGGTCAAATTCCCGCTCCAGCCGCTCCTGAATGATTTCCATGTGCAAAAGCCCCAGGAAGCCGCAGCGGAACCCGTAGCCCAGCGCCACGCTGGTTTCCGGCTCAAAGGACAGAGAAGCGTCGTTCATCCGCAGCTTTTCCAGCGCGTCCCGCAAATTGTCGTAATCCGCGCCGTCGGCGGGATAAATACCGCAGAACACCACGGGCTGCACGTCCTTATACCCCGGCAGGGGCGCATCCGCGGGGCGTGCGGCGTCGGTGATGGTATCGCCCACCCGGGTGTCCCGCACGTCCTTGATGGAGGCGGAGATATACCCCACGTCCCCGGGCAGCAGCGCGTCGCAGGGGGTATAAGAGGGGGAAAACGTGCCAACCTCCACCACGTCGAATTCCGCCCCAGTCTGCATCATGCGCATGCGCATGCCGGGATAGGCTTTGCCGTGCATCACCCGGATAAAGCAGATGGCGCCCCGGTAATTGTCATACACCGCGTCGAACACCAGGGCCTTCAGCGGGGCGGTTTCATCGCCGCCGGGGGCGGGCATTTGGTTGACCACCGCTTCCAGCACGTCCTCGATGCCGATGCCCATCTTGGCGGAAATCAGCGGCGCGTTGGATGCGTCCAGGCCGATATCCTCCTCGATCTCGGCTTTGGTTTCCTCCGGCTGGGCGGAGGGCAGGTCGATCTTATTGATCACCGGCACGGTTTCCAAATCGTGCTCCAAGGCCATATACACGTTGGCCAGCGTTTGCGCCTCCACACCCTGGGTGGCGTCCACCACCAGCAGGGCCCCTTCGCAGGCCGCCAGGGCCCGGCTGACCTCGTAGGAAAAGTCCACGTGGCCGGGGGTATCGATCAGGTTCAGGGTGTAGGTTTCCCCATCCTGCGCCTTGTATTGCATGCGCACGGCCTTGGATTTGATGGTGATGCCCCGCTCGCGTTCCAATTCCATGGAATCCAGGATCTGATCCACCATCTGGCGCTGCTCGAACACGCCGGTTTTTTCCAGGATCCTGTCCGCCAGGGTGGATTTTCCGTGATCGATGTGGGCGATAATGCAAAAATTGCGGATATGGCTTAAGCGGTCGTTGGCCACGGGTGTTTCCTCCTTATCCTTGTAACCATATCATTATAAAGGATTCAGCCCAAAAAGGCAAATAAAAAAGCGCCTTTGTAAGACGCTTTTCATTAGGTATCATGTTTACGCCAGCAGCTCGTCCGCCAGGGCGTTCAATTGCGCCCGGCTTGCATCGTTCAGGGTGGATTTGATGGTGACGGTGTTTTCGCAGAAGGTCACGTCCTTGCAGCCTTCCAGCAGAGCTTTCATCTGCTTGGCGGCCATGGGGGCCCAGGTGCCGTTTTCGATCAGGCCCACCTTGCGCTTCTGGAAGGCCTTGGCCTTCAGGTGGCTGATGAAATCTTCCATCTTGGGGAAGATGCCGCCGTCGTAGGTCGGCGCGGCCAGCACCACCTTATCGTACCGGAAAGCCGCCGCCACGGTTTCGGACAGGTTGCACCGGGCCAGATCGGCCACTTCCACGGTTTCACCCTTGTCCGCGAGCAGCTGTGCCAGCGCCTTGGCGGCCTGAGCGGTATTGCCGTGCAGGGTGCCGTAAGCGATCAGGGTGCCCTTTTCCTCGGGGACGTAGCTGCTCCAGGTCTGATATTTGCCCAGGTAGAAGGGCAGATTTTCGTCCAGCACCGGGCCGTGCAGGGGGCAGATCTTGGCGATTTGAAGCCCCGCGGCCTTTTTCAGCACCGTCTGCACCGGGCCGCCGTACTTGCCCACGATGTTGATGTAGTACTCCCGGGCCTCGTCCAGCCATTCCTCTTCTTCATCCAGCGCGCCGAAGCGGCCGAAGGCGTCGGCGGAAAACAGCACCTGCTCGCTTTCCTCGTAGGTGATCATCACTTCCGGCCAGTGCACCATGGGGGCCATCAGGAAACGCAGGGTGTGGCTGCCCAGGGCAAGCGTGTCGTTTTCCTTGACGGTGACCGCGCGCCCGGCCAGCGCGCCGTAGCCAAACTGCGCCAGCATGCCGACGGCTTTCGCGCTCATGACCAATTGCATAGCGGGGTATTTTTCAGCGATCTGCATCAGGCTGCCGCCGTGGTCGGGCTCCATATGGGAAACCACCAGATAATCGGGCGCTTTGCCGTTCAGCGCCTGCTCCACGTTGCCCAGCCATTCGTCGGTTTTCCGGGCGTCCACGGAATCCATGAGCGCGATTTTTTCATCCAAAATCACATAGGAATTATAACTGATACCGTCGTGCACGTCGTACTGGCCTTCGAACAGGTCCAGTTCTTTGTCATCCACACCGACGTACAGAATAGAATCACTGATCCGCATGTGTTTCCATCTCCCTTTGCAAATTTTGAGCCGGAGCTCAAACACCAAAAGTATACCATAGATGAAGCGGAAAGAGAAGGGGGAATTTTATAACAGAACGTTTTTTGAATAATTCCATAAAAACGTTCGGAAAAACGACGAAAAAATACGAAAAAACGAAAATTTATCCTTGCTTATGCGTTTTTTTCGTGCGATAATAAGGCAGCAGGGGAGGAAATGCCCCCGCAATGAACGGCAGAACGATCCTTTTCCCGCTATCCGGGGGAGGAGCGGCGCATAAGCTGAAACAGGAAACGGAGGAATACGCCATGGAAAACAACAAGCGTCCGGAGAATATGGAAAGGATCACCACCCAGGCATTGGCCCAGGCGTTCATTGATGAGCAAATCACGGCGATCAAGCGGCAGGTGGGGGAGAAGAAGGTGCTGCTGGCCCTGTCCGGCGGGGTGGATTCTTCCGTTGTGGCCGCGTTGCTGATTCGTGCCATCGGGAAAAATCTGGTGTGCGTGCACGTCAATCACGGCCTGCTGCGCAAGGGCGAGCCGGAGCAGGTGATCCGGGTGTTCCGGGATGAAATGGACGCCAACTTGGTGTATGTGGACGCCGTCGACCGCTTCCTGGATCGGTTGGCCGGGGTGGCCGAGCCCGAACAGAAGCGGAAAATCATCGGCGCGGAATTCATCCGCGTGTTCGAGGAGGAGGCCCGCAAGCAGGAGGGCATCGAATTCCTGGCGCAGGGCACCATTTATCCCGATATCCTGGAAAGCGGCCCGGTGAAGGCCCATCACAATGTGGGCGGCCTGCCGGACGATCTGCAGTTCGAACTGGTGGAGCCCCTCAAGTTCCTGTTCAAGGATGAGGTGCGCGTGGTGGGTAAGACCCTGGGTCTGCCCGACAATATGGTGTACCGTCAGCCCTTCCCGGGCCCCGGCCTGGGCGTGCGTTGCCTGGGCGCCATCACCCGCGATCGGCTGGAAGCCCTGCGGGAGAGCGATGCGATCCTGCGGGAAGAGTTCGCCAAGAACGGCCTGGAGGGTAAGGTGTGGCAGTATTTCACCATCGTGCCCGATTTCAAGTCCGTCGGTGTGAAAGATAACAAGCGCAGCTTTGAATGGCCTGTCATCCTGCGCGCCGTCAACACGCGCGACGCCATGACCGCCACGGTGGAAAACGTGCCCTTCGACCTGCTGCAGCACATTACCGACCGTATCACCCACGAGGTCCCCGGCGTGAACCGTGTCCTCTACGACCTGACGCCCAAGCCCACCGGGACGATTGAATGGGAATAAAGATCAAGATCCCGAAACCCGCATAAAACAAGGGTTTCCGGGCGGTCAAAGTCCCGGGTGGCAACAATTTGGCAACAAAAATCCATCATTCCGAAAATAAGGGCTAACTGATTTTGTTAAGAATCAGTTAGCCCTATTTCTATGCGATTTTCGGAAGGATGGAGGTGTCATTCATGATCGCCGTCTGGATTGTCCTGAAGTCCGGCAACCAGATCATCCATCAGCCCCTGGGGCGGAACTTTCACCCACCGCCGGGTGGTGTCGCCATCGGGGAAATTGTAACGCCACTGGTCGTAGGCTTCCTGGGTGATCTCGCCCTTCTTCAGCGCGGTAGCCGCTGCCTGCCATTCGTACAGCATGCGATGCAGTTCAGCCGCTTGCTGACTGTCACGAAGGTCCACTCGCAGGCAGACATCGCCTTCAGATTCCTCCACATACAGGCCGTACCGATCCTCCAGGGTGAAAAGGGTGTGCATGAGGCCGACGTAGGAATCAATATCCGGAACTGAGATGGCATGGGGAGAAACGCCGAATATGGACGCCATCTGC